>DATHKK010000604.1:0-21528 GCA_035489355.1 Candidatus Limnocylindria bacterium | reverse complement strand
GGGACCAAGCGATGGCAGGCCGGCGTGCGGTTCATGATGCGGTCCCTCCAGACGCCACAGCCAAAGACTTCCGTCGCGAGCGAGGCTGAACACTCCGCTCCAACCTTCAGCAAGGGCGACCCAATCCGAGTGCGCGCTGATTTTCGTCGCCACCGCGGCGTCAGGCCGGGTGACAGGATCTTCGGGGAAATCCCACTTCCAAAGCGTGCCGTCGGCTTTGAGCGTCACGGTGGTGTTGTGATGATTGCCTGCCACAGCACGCCAATCGGATTCGCTGCCGATGACGATGTCGCGCTTTTCCAAACCCAACGTTTTTCGGCCTTGGCGCAGCCTGTTGATCGCGCGGAACGTTCCATCCGGGAAAACGCCAACCTGGACGGAGCCTCGTTTCCATGCGGCCCAGACCGAGTGCGGGGCAGCGGGATCTAGATCGGGAGCGCGGTAGAGTGTGAATCCTGGTTGCAGCACCAGCGTGTTTGTGTCCACGTTCGAATACTTGGGCGAAACCCAAACAGCGTTGTCCTTCTTGCGGAGGAACACGCGCCCGCCTTCCGAGGAAATTGCGGTCCAGTCCGAGTCCGTGCCTAGCCGGCGTGGCATGAAGTCACGCAGGCGTGGCCATCCTTGCTCTTTGGTCACGCGATTCGTGCCCAGTTCCCAAAGTGTGCCGTCGGCTTTCAGCAAAATGGCGGTGAGAAAATGATGCGCGGCCAGGTTCGTCCAATCGTTGTCCGAGCCAAGGCGAACCAAGTGAGCGCTGCGTGACGGATTCTCTATGTTCAACGGAAATTTCTCTGGCTCCTCCGAAACCCAGAGGCTGCCATCGTTTCGCAATCCAACTAATTCGCGTTGTGTCGCGGCCAGTTTCGTCCAGTTCGTTCCTTCGAGGAATGAGCCGCTCATGCTTCCTTCGCGCGCGATGACCGTTCCGTCCGCATTCCAGAAATTCACTCCACTGGTCCAAACTCTACCGTCCGATAATTTCACGATCGGCCGCCAGCCTTCGACGCGCAGGCTGACAATCTGGTTTGGTTCGAGGATCGCAGGTCCGTGTTTCGGTTCAATGGGCGACAGGAGTTCCCAGCCGCGATGGTAAATCGCCGCCGTCGTGGTAGCGACGAAGACGAGCGCACTGGTGAGCACGAGAGTATTCCACGCCCAGAGATTCCCGCCGGGCTGCGCGCTCTTGAAGTTCCAATACATCAAGCCCACGAGCACAGGGAGCAGCACCGGAACGCCAACGTAATGAATGAGCCATCCACGCCAGAGTGGATTGTGGTCAATGTTCGGCATGGCGAACCACCAGAAGTAAGCGCCCAACACGCCGAGCAGAGCAGGCGCAATGGCTTGCAGCGTATTGGAGGAGAAGGAAGAGACGTAAAATGAAATGGCCGCCGTGCTGATGACGATCGCGACGAGCGTAAACAAAGGGAGCCAGAGTTTGATCACGCCGAACAAACTGATGATCGAGCTGAGTTCGCCCTCGGGCAGGATGAGCGCGTAATTCTCCAGCTTATCGATTTGGAAGTTGGGAAGAACCTTTCTGCCCTCCAGCAACAACGGCATCACGGCGCCGAGCAGCAGCGAGATGAGCAACGTGCTCACGAACTTGATGATGAATTGCGTGCGTCGTCGTGTCGGTTGGCACTGCTGCGATTCCATCGTCCCGAGCTTGCGCTCTTCCGCGACCGCGGCGCATCCGATGAGCCAGGGCATGAGCAACCAGAGAACCCAGAAGTGCGTGAGGATGAATTCCAGCGCGGGTGAGTTCTTGAAGTCGCCACCCAATTTCCGCGCTAGGATCGCGCCGAGGTGCAGCAGCGCCAGACCGCCCGCCAGCACGAACTGCGATTGGTGCAGACGCCACTCTTTGAAAATCAAGGCGGCGCGCGGACGCAACCGATGTTCCTGACGTTGTCGGCGAAACCAGCCCGTTGCGCCACGCCACTCGGGCAATGTAATCACGCCGCCAGTCCATTGTGTGTCCTGCGCGCGCAGAAAGAGCCATCGAGCGAAGAAAAATCCCGCGACGCTGTAAAGCAGGCAAGTAATGGCGAGTGCGAGTCTCAATGCCGGCTGCGGGCCTTCCTCCAGACCTCCGCTGAACTTGGAACTGACTATCACCAGCAGCATCGCCGGTGTGAGCAGCGTAAACCAAAACGCAACCGCCACTTGCCGGAACAAAAGGACCGTCCAGAGACCGCCCGAGAAAATTACCAGCGCGCTCAACACGACCGTTCTCACCACCGGCGCGTCATTCCACTCCGGCAAAGTTAGATTCTCGCGAAAGTGAACCAGGAAGGAGAGCAACCAAATCGCCGCCACCACCGCCAGCGCGAGCGCCAGAAGCAACGTCTTCGTCCACCAGATTCGCGAGCGCGCGATCGGCTGCGTCAAAAGCGACGGGAAAGTTCCCGCGCTGAATTCTCGCCCGAATGAGTTGAGCGAGATCATGACCACCATCGCCGGGCAGAGCAGAAACGGAAGGAACGCCAGAAACGTCGAGAGCGGTGACGTTGGATTTGGTTCGGTGGGCATCAACCAAATCGCCAGACTCAGCAGCAGCGCGGATGCAAAACTCGGCGCCAGCAATCGCATTTCCTTTCGGATGAATGCACTCATGGCTGGGCTTTCATCAACGTTTTGGAGGCGACGAAAATTTCCTCCAGCGAGAGCGATTCGCAGCGCACTTCCTCGGGCCGCGCGGCGTCGATGACCGTGAGCAATCGTTCGCTGGCGCCGTTGGCCAGGATTTCCAACTCACGGCCTGACTGGCGGACGCTGATCGAACCCGCGAGATCGAGGGCGGGGGGCGTCTGCGCAAATCGGACGCGGATTTTCTTGAATCGGTTTCGGGCACTCTCGGCGTCCATCGTGAGCAATTCGCGGCCTTCCTCCACGATGGTGAATTCATCGATCAATCCCTCGAACTCGGAGATGAGATGCGTGGAAACAAAAACCGTCCGCCGATCCGGATCACTCGATTGATAAGCGCCGATGACCGTCTCGATGAATTCACGCCGCACGATCGGGTCGAGGCCAGACGTGGGCTCGTCGAGCACCAGCAGTTCTGGTTCGGGAGAAATCGCGCCAATCAACGCGAGCTGCGTTCGCTGCCCTTTCGAGAGACTGCTCGTCTTCTTGCTCTCATCGAGTTGAAAGCGTTTCAACAGGTCCGATTCGATGTCGCGGTTCCAGTGCGCGCGGAACGATGCAAGGTAATCGAGCGTGTCCCGCACGGTCATCCACGGATAAAACGCCACCGCGTCCGGCACGTAGGCAAGCCGCGACTTCACGGCTACTTCTTCCTTTTGAGGATCGAGGCCGAACACACGCACTGTGCCTGCGGTTTGGCGCAGCAGATTGAGCAGGCATTTGATCGTGGTGGTTTTGCCCGCGCCGTTGCGTCCGAAGAAGCCGTAGCAACGGCCCGCGCGGACGGTGAGGTTGAGACCGTTCACCGCGTCGAGCTTACCGTAACGGCGGACCAGGTTTTTGATTTCAATGACGGGAGTTTCGTTGCTCATAGGTGTTTGGTTCCTCGCTGTGGTCTGCCGAGTTCAAAATGATTCGGGTGCGGATCTCCCTCTCCCCTCAACGGGGAGAGGGAATGAGGGTGAGGGGTGGTTCGCCTTGTGATCTCATGAGTGTCGAGAGGCGTGCCACGTTCCCACCCCTCACCCCTAGTCCCTCTCCCCGTTGAAGGGAGAGGGGAACCAGAAGTGCGTCCAATGCGATAGCTCACTTGCCCTCCTTGTCGGCGGTGACTTTGCGTTCGAAAAAATCCAATCGCTCGTTCACCAGGGCGAGAAAGGCGTCGCGATCGACTTGTAAGTGGTGCGCGGTGACGACGGCTTCATCCACTTCCTTGACCAGCAGCTTGTCCCGCACCCGTTTGGTGAACGGCGAGTGATTCTCGTTCAGAAAACAGCCTTTGCCGGGAATGGTTTCGATGATGCCCTGGCTCTCCAGTTCAGCGTAGGCCTTGGCGATGGTGTTCCGATTAACGCGCAGTTCCTCAGCGAGCGGACGGATGGAGGGCAGCGATTCGCCGGGCCGCACCACGCCGGAGGCCGCCGCGTAACGTACTTGATCGACCAGTTGCAGGTAAACCGGCTTGCCCGTTTTGAAATCGATTTGGAAAACCATAGTCGATCATCACTGACATAGGACACTAGTACAGTTTAATCGTGAAGTCAATCCCTGAAGTGTCCGAGGAGGGTTCGATTCAATGCGCCGGGCAGGAGCGCGGTGTTCACGCCGCTTTAACCCACATCATTGTTGGCCAACAATTACAGTCGCGGAGCGACATGGCGATGGTAGCCGTGGTTTTCAAGCCACGGTGCAGCACGCCAACCGCTCGTTTGTCGCGGATCGACGACTGAAAATCCCGCACCCGTTTCATGCGTCGCTCTGCGACGCGGTCCAAGGCATGCGCCTACCGTGAGATAAATCCCACGGCTACCGTTGGTTCATCGCTCCGCGATGCGATGAAAACACGTTCGAGATGTGGGTAATGACACGGCGTGAACGACGCAGCCTGCCCAACACTTTTGATCATACCCGGTGTCCGGTGAGAAACTCCCGATAAGTCACTCATCGGTGTTTTCAAACGATGGCGAGGAGTGCTAGTCTCCTCGCGTGACCACGTGCAACCGGAGACGATGCTCTGCCTTCGCCTTTATTGGCGCGTTGCTTTTATTCTCGAGAGCGGCGTCCGATGCGACTCCGGCGAACAAGGCGGCGCTGGAAAAGCACTATGATCAATTCCTTTCCAAAGGACTCGCGCGCTGCACGACCTGCCATTTGCCGAGCGAAAGCAAGAATCCAGAGAGCCTCGATGAGTTTCCGCACAATCCTTTTGGCGCGCGGTTGCGGGCCGTGGGGAAACAACTCGTCGCGGAACGAAAGAAAAAGGAAATCTCCGCGCGATTGAAACTCATCGCGCGCGAAGATGCTGACCGCGACGGTGCGGACAACGAAACCGAACTGCTGCTCGGCCACAATCCCGGAGATCCAAACGACACACCCGCGAGGAAAGATCTCGCGGCGGCGAAGAAGACGCGCGTTGAGTTCGACAAATTCCTCGCGTCGTACCGCTGGCAGCCCTTCGATTCGGTGAAGCGCCCAGCAATCCCATCGTTCGTAAATCGTAAATCGAAAATCGTAAATCCGATCGATGCTTTCATCGCCGCGGAACATCAGGCGCGCGGACTCAAGCCCCGGCCCGAAGCAGTGAAGGAAATTTTGTTGCGCCGAGTTTACCTGGATCTTATCGGCCTCTCGCCGACGCCCGAGGAACTCAGTGCGTTTGAAACGGACAAGTCGCCAGATGCTTACAGCAAAGTCGTGGACCGCCTGCTGGCGGACCCGCGCCACGGCGAGCGCTGGGGACGGCATTGGATGGATGTGTGGCGTTACAGCGATTGGGCCGGATGGAGCGGCGGGAATCAGGTTCGCGACAGCAAGCCGCACATCTGGAAGTGGCGCGATTGGATCGTCGAGTCATTGAACGGCAACAAGAGTTACGACCGGATGATCGTGGAGATGTTGGCCGCTGATGAAATCGCTCCCGAAGATACAAACACATTGCGGGCGACCGGTTTCCTCGTGCGCAATTACAAAATGCTCAGCCGCGAACAGTGGTTGGAGGACACGGTGAAGCACACGTCGCAAGCGTTCCTCGGCGTGACGATGGGCTGCGCGAAGTGTCACGATCACATGTACGATCCGATTTCGCAGGTGGAGTATTATCAAATGCGCGCGGTGTTCGAGCCGCACTGGGTGCGAACGGACCGGGTGCCCGGCGACACCAACACCATGAACGCCGGGCTGGTGCGAACCTTCGACACGGACACCAATCCGCCGACGTATTTCTTCGTGCGCGGCGACGAGCGAAAGGCGGATACGAATCGGCTCATGCAGCCGGGCGTGCCGAAGGCCATCGGCGGTTCGCTGGAGGTTCAGCCGGTGTCGCTGCCGTGGATCGCCAGTCATCCGGACAAACAGCCATTTGTCTATCGCGACACGCTGGCGGCCGCGGAGAAGGCTGTGGCGAAGGCCCGCTCCATATTTGCCGCGGGGTTGACCAATGCCTCGATCAGCAAAGCAAAGTTGCGCGAACAGGAACTGGCAATTGTCTCCGCTGATGCGCAACGCGAGGCGCTGGCTGCGGTCATCGCGGCGGAACAGTTGGAAGATGCAGGCAACAAGGAAACCGAAGAATGGAAGTTGGCCGCGACGAATGCAGTCTTGCGCCAGCGCGAAGCCGCGGTGGCTGATGCGGATTTGAAACAACTCCAGGCGGAAGCGGCCCAATCCGCCGCGCAGAAAAAATCTGACGAGGCAGCCGTGAAACTCGCCCAAGCTACGAACGAGGTGCAACAGGTGTCGTCGAAGAAGAGTGATTCCGCGGCGGCGATTCGCGAAGCCGCAGACAAAGCCGCAAAGGCATTGGAGGACGCAAAGAAAAAATCGGCGGATGCGGAGAGAGCATTCACGGAAGCCCGCGAGAAGTTGAAAACACCGAGTGACACAGCTTTCAAACCTCGTTTCACCGACGACTTTCCCACGCGCAGCACTGGACGGCGGCTCGCCTTCGCGCGGTGGCTGGCCGGCACGAACAATCCGCTGACGGCGCGCGTGGCGGTGAACCAGATTTGGCTGCGTCACTTCGGGCAGGGACTTGTGCCCACGCCGCAGGACTTCGGTCGCAACGGCAAGGCGCCATCGCATCCGCAGTTGCTCGATTGGCTGGCGAGCGAGTTCATGGCGCGCGGCTGGGACATGAAGGCGATGCACAAATTGATCGTGACCAGCAGCGCGTATCGACGGGCGTCAACGCCGGATGCGGTGGACGCGAAGATTGACCCCGACAACACTTTCCTCTGGCGCATGAATTCGCGGCGCATGGAGGCCGAAGTGGTACGCGACAATCTGTTTTACGTGGCGGGCGATCTGGATGCGACGAAGGGCGGGCCGGACATCGATCATAACTTGGGCCTCAAGTCGAAGCGGCGCAGCATCTACTTGCGCCAGGCGGCGGAGAAAGAAGTCGAGTTTCTGAAAATCTTTGATGGGCCAGCGGTGACCGAATGCTACGTGCGCCGCCCGACTGTCGTGCCGCAGCAAGCGCTCGCCATGGCGAACAGCGAGTTGACGCTGAATGAAGCGCGGACGCTGGCGAAAACGTTATCAGCGGAAACGGGCGGCGACGTGGAAGCCTTCGCCCGCCGCGCCTTCGAACGCGTCCTGGCGCGCCGTCCCAAGCCGGAGGAATTGAAACTCTGCCGCGAGTTCCTCGAAGCGCGGACGATGAGTTCATCCAGCGCCGTTGCTCAAGAAGGTCTCGTGATGGTGCTGTTCAATCACAATGACTTTGTGACCATCCGATGAAATGACCGCGGAAGCGCGACAACAAAAGCATGAGCGGAAACGAACTCAACTTTATGAAGCACCGAGACCATTGCCCAGGCATCACGCGCCGCTCATTCCTCGCCGACACCGGCATGGGGTTCACCGGACTCGCGCTCGGCGCAATGTTGTTCAAGGACGGCGTCGCTCGCGCGGATGAACCATCGTGGCGTCCGCCGGATGGCCGGCCGCATTTCACGCCGCGCGCGAAGTCGGTCATTTGGATTTTTCTGTGCGGCGGAGTTAGCCATCTCGAGAGCTTTGATGTGAAGCCGGAGTTGAACAAGTACGCCGACAAATCGATTTCCGAAACGCCTTACAAGGACGTGCTCAAGACGGAAGGCAAGGACGTCATCGGCGCCAATCCAGCCCACGGCAATCGCAAAGTGATCATGCCGCTGCAGGCCGGCTACAAAAATTACGGCGAGAGCGGATTGGTCGTCGGCGATTGGTTCAAGAACATCGGCGAGTGCGCGGACGACCTCGCGGTGGTGCGCTCGCTCTGGACGATTCACAACGATCACGGCGCGCAACTCACCTGGCAGACGGGGCGGCATCCGCGCGAATTGGAGCATCCGACCATTGGCTCCTGGGTGAGCTACGGTCTTGGCTCAATCAACGAAAATCTTCCTGAGTATGTCGTGCTCGGCGTGCCCACGGGCGATTGCTGTGGCGGCGCCTTCACGCACGGCGCGGCGTATCTCGGTCCGGAGTACGGTGGCGTGCGTTTGAACGTGGACGCGAAAAAGCCGCTGCCTTTCATCAAGCCGCCCGAAGGAATTTCCCAGGCAGAGCAGGCGCAAAATTTGAGTCTGCTCGGCAAGTTGAACCACCTCGCGGGGATTGATTATCCCGACGATCAGAACCTGCGGGCGCGCATCAAATCGTACGAACTCGCCTTTCAAATGCAGACATCGATTCCCGAAACGCTGCAACTGGAGAAAGAATCCGAAGCGACGCGGAAACTTTATGGACTCGACCGGCCGGAGTGCAAAGCGTTCGGCGAGCAATGCCTGGCAGCTCGGCGACTCGTGGAACGCGGCGTGCGCTTTGTGCAACTCTTTCACGGCGGCGGTGGAGGAGGGGACTGGGACGCACACTCGGAAATTAAATCCAATCACACCAAGCTGGCGGCGCAGGCCGATCAGCCGATTGCCGGCTTGCTTAAGGATTTGAAACAGCGCGGCATGTTGCAGGACACGCTGGTAGTGTTTGGCACTGAGTTCGGCCGTTCACCCGGCGCGGAAGGAACGGGTCGCGATCATCATCCGCAAGCGTTCTGCGCCTGGCTCGCCGGCGCGGGCATCAAGAGCGGCGTGACGTACGGCGCGACGGACGAAATTGGATTCCATTCTGCCGTGGACCGCCGCTACGTCACGGACATCCACGCGACGACGTTACACCTGCTCGGACTCGACTCGCGCAAACTGGAAGTGCCCGGCCGCAAGCGGCTGGATGTCGATCACGGCGAAATGATTAAGGAGATTCTCGCGTAAATCCGAATAGCCCACGAGGTGATGTTCATCCGCAGCGGATCACAGATCACGGTCCATCACGCATGACACATGACGCGTCCTCCCGCGAACTTTCACTTGCGGCAACAGCGACGTTCCATATTGTTTGCGCCCATGGGCGGCGGGGTAGCCAAGTGGTAAGGCACGGCTCTGCAAAAGCTGCATTCGTCGGTTCGATTCCGACCCTCGCCTCCAACTCCAAGTTGCATTTTTGCAATGGGTTGCAGATTCCAGAGGAGGCAAGTGCCAGTGAAAGTGCCAGTGAAATCAATACCGGGATACGACTCAACAACTACTCCGGCATTACTCGGCAATCACTCGCGACGACGGGATTCGCAGCCCGTTTGGTGTAGCTGATACGCCCAAGGCCACGTTCAGTTTTATAGCTTCGGACAGAAAGTCTGAACTTATGAAACGCCGTTTCATCCTCTACCGCCGCAAGCTCGGCGGCACGTTCTACGTCGAAGACACGGAAACCAGAAAGCAGGAAAGTCTTGGCACGAAGAATCGCGCCGAGGCCACGTCGCTGCTCAACGCCCGCAATGAATCCGTCCGCCAACCGCAACTGAATCTCCAAATCGCCAAGGCATACTTGGCCGGAACAGACTCAGGCGTCGCAACGCGGACTTGGCAACAAGCCCTTGATGCCGTCGTCGAGACCAAAAGCGGTTCAACCCAGGATCGCTGGCGGAGGGCGGCAAAAGAGACGGCGTTAGACGGCATCCGCAATCGGGTGATCCTTGAAACGCAGGCCGAGCATCTGCTTGCCTGCCTCAAGGCGGGCACGGTCAGCACGAATGTCCACCTGCGGAAGCTCCACAACTTCTGCATTTCGATGAACTGGCTACCGTGGCCGCTCATTCCCAAGCGCCTCTGGCCGGAAGTTCGCTTCAAGGACAAGCGCGCCATCACCAGCGAGGAACATCAACTCATCATTGAACGGGAAAAGAACCCGGAGCGGCGCAGCTTCTACGAATTGTGCTGGCATCTTGGCGGTTCTCAAACCGACATTGCCAACCTCAAGGCGGACGACATTGACTGGCCCAACCAGACCATTGCCTATGCCCGGCAAAAAACCGGCAGCCTCGCGATGATTCATTTCGGCCCGGACATCGAGGCGATCCTGCGCCGCCTGAACGCTACTGGCGCGCTGTTTCCATATCTCAAATCCGTTCGTTCCGGCGACCGCGCCACGGAATTCAAACAGCGTTGTGAAGGGCTAGGCATCAAGGGCGTTACGCTCCATTCCTATCGCTACGCTTGGGCGGAACGGGCCAAGACATGCGGTTACCCGGAGCGGTTTGCCCAAGAAGCACTCGGACACAACAGCAAGGCTGTGCATCGTTCCTATTCGCGGAAAGCCAAAGTGAGGCTGCCGTCGCTGGAAAGCTACGAACGACAGGCGGCAGAGGGCCAAATCATCCAATTGCCCCCGCTTTCTTCGGAGCACGACCGGGCGGCGCGCTTGGGGCAGAAGATCGGCTGACCCGCGTCCTTTCCTTTGCATCATGCCCGCAGGTCGTCCTGCGGGCGTTTCGTTCCCTCCAGTAGTTCGCAATGGCATCGCTGGCGCGGGCAAGCCACTTTTCGTCGCGGCGGAACTGTTCAAGTGTTTCCGTGGCAAAGAACTTTGTGCTGTTGCGGGCGGGGTGGCCCAGCGGTTTCAACAAGCCGGTCGCAACAAGCATGGGAATCTCGTGCGGTTCAAAGCCGAGAAACCAAGCTGCTTGGGTTGCGTCGAGCCGTGCGGGCATAACCTTCCAACTGAGAAATTCTGTTTGTTGCGCGGTCACATTCATACGCTTATGGCCCCGCGGCGCTTGGGCCTGGGTGAATGGGTTTGGGTTTGTTTCTCGGAATTCTTCTGTTCGCTCGCGTCAGGGGCATCCGCATCAACCTGGCTCGGCGCTTGGTTCTTGGTGAGGTCGAGCTTTTCCTCGATCTCGCTTTGGCGGCGGGTCAACTGCTGGTAACGCTCCTCGCGCTCGAAGTGCGCGCCGACTTTGGTTTCCAATTCTTTCGCCCGTTTGGTGGCGTCGGCGATGTCAGTTTCCAATCTGGCGGCGCGCTCCTCGAAACCCTGGAGGTTCGCTTCAAGCGAACGAACCGTGCCCAACGCCGTGTCCGTCACTCGCGCGGCGTAGCTGTTCTTCCCGCGCACAATCATTTCCACGGTGTTGTTGAAGCTGGGACGCAGGAACAAATCGAAACCCGCAAAGTGTCCAACCCGAACATCGTCACCGAAACGATTTTTGATCTTCTCCGCACGGCGAACGATCAACTCGCCGGCGATTCCACGGTTGTCGAGCGTCTGTCCGTCGAGTTCGATGCTGAACTTGTCACCCGAAGTGTCCTGTCGCGCGGCGATGTCTTGTCGCAAGTTTGTGAGGCGTCCGGTGAACGCCTCGGCATCCTCGTGCGAACGGCGGAGATTGGAGCGGATGCGGTATTGTTCCTCAGCGTGCGCGGAACGGAGACGCGTGAGACGGATCAATTCGGCGTCCACCTGGGCTTTCTCAATCACAAGCGGATTGCCGGACGCGATGGCTTTGACTTCGGCGTAGGTTAGCGCGGCAGAGTCGAGGTCCTCAAGGCGACGGATGGTCATGTCCCCGCTCATCACCTGAGCGATGAACTTGGCCTTCGTCTCCAAGGTTTGCCACATGTAGGCGTCGAACGAACCCTCGGTGACGTAACGGAAAATCTGTACCACGGCATTCTTGTTCCCCTGCCGGAGTATGCGCCCCTCGCGTTGCTCCACGTCTGCCGGTCGCCACGGCGCGTCGAGATGATGCAAGGCAATCAACCGTTCTTGCACATTCGTCCCTGAACCCATTTTTTGTGTGCTGCCGAACAGTACACGAACCTTTCCCGCGCGTACGTCGCGAAACAGCGTCAGCTTGGAAGCGTCCGAATCGTAGTCTTGAATAAAGGCGATTTCGTTGCTGGGGATTCCCAACCGTTCCAACTTTTGCGCCGCGTCGTTATAGACGGAGAACCCCCGGTCTTTCGGTGTGGAGAGGTCGCAGAACACAAGCTGGGCGGAACGCTCTGGTTTGCTCTCCTGCCAGATTTCAAAAATCTTTTCGACCGCCAGATTCACTTTGCCTTGTGGCTCATCTGGCGCGGACGGTTTCATCAGCCGAAGATCCAAAGCTGCCTTCCGTCCCTCGGAAGTGATCTTCAGCATGTTGTCTTCGCTGGGGTCAACCCGGCCTGTCCTCAATCTCTCGGCACGAGAGGCGAGCGACTGGACGAACGCCTTGAGTTCCTCCGTGGCTGGCGCATTGCGGATGGTCGGCTTTTCGCCGTCCAGCTTCGGGCGTGGCAAGTTGAGCATCGCGGCGGTCTGCACATCCGCGGACTGACGGAACATCTGCATCAGCTCCGGCACATTGATGAACCGCGCGAAGCGCGTGTTCAGCCGGTAGCCCGCGCCGTCCGGTGAAAGCTCCATCGCCGTCACCGGCTCACCGAACGTGGCTGCCCACGAATCGAAGTGATGCAGATTATGTTTCTTCAGCGCGTCGTGCTGGAGATACCGCTGCATCGTGAACATTTCGGCCATGCTGTTCGCGATGGGCGTCCCGGTGGCGAACACCACGCCGCCTCCACCGTTCAACGACTGGACGTGCCGCACCTTCAAATACATATCGAACGCCCGCTCGCTCGCCGTCTGCGGCAGACCGGCGATGCGCGTCATCTTGGAAACGTAAAACAGGTTTTTGAAATAATGAGCCTCGTCCACGAACAGCCTGTCCACACCAAGTTCTTCAAACGTCAGCGTGTTGTCCTTTTTGTGTTCGGCAGCCAGCGTTTGGAGTTTTGCCTCCAGACGTTTCTTGGCTTTTTCCAGTTCCTTCACCAACCGGCGATTGGAACTGTCCGCGTGTTCCCGTCGAATCATTTCCAATTCGTACAACTGCTCCTTGAAAAACCGTTCCTGTGTCTCTCGTGAAAGCGGTATGCGTTCAAACCCGGAGTGCGTGACGATGACGGCATCCCAATTGCCGGTGGCGATGCGGCTGAATAGTTTCTTGCGGTTCTGTGACTCGAAATCCTCCTTGCCGGCGGCCAAGATGTTCGCGCCGGGATACAACGTCAGCAATTCCGTGGAAAACTGGCCCAGCATGTGATTGGGGACGACAAACATCGGCTTGCCCGAAAGACCGAGCCGCCGCGACTCCATCGCGGCGGCGACCATCGTGTAAGTTTTTCCCGCGCCAACGACGTGAGCCAGTAGCGTGTTCGGGGTTTGGAGGATGCGCCAGACACCGGCCTTCTGGTGTGCGTGAAGCTGAATCGCTCCGCTCGCGCCCGGCAACGTTAGGTGATCGCCGTTAAACGTCCGAACGCGCGTGTGATTGAACGTGTCGTTGTAGAGGCGGCAAAGCCGTTCTCGTCTCGAATCATCGGACCACACCCATTCCTTGAATCGTTCTTTGATGCGCTCCTGTTTTTCGCGCGCGGCCTCGGTGGACTGCGCGTTGACGACGGGCTTTTTATCCACCGTGTCATAAACCGTGGGTGTCTTTAGATTCAGGGCATCCTCGATGAGTTCGAGCGCCGTGTAACGGTCGGTTCCCCAATCTGTCGTGTTCGCGGTCGCGCCTTTCGCCTCCCAATTCGCGCTGATGTGCCACGCGCCGAGCGCGTGGATGTGGCCGATTTCCACGCCAGACGGGATGTTGAGCAATCCATTCGTGAAGTCCTGCACGTCCCCCGGCGGCAGCCAGGACGCGCCAAGACGAACGTCAATTTCCGTGGCCGCGAGGTCTGCTGGCTGCACTGATTTCAACGCCTCGACATTCTCGGCATATCGCGGGTCGGTCACGGCTGCTGCGTCCGCGACCGCAAGCTTTTCACGCACGTTGCCGGACAGGTATTGGTCGTCGGTCTCCCATTGGTTCGATTGTGGATTGAGGAAGATGACGCCTTTCAAGTCAGGCAGAAATTCGGCCACGGGTTTGTTGAGCAAGTCGGCCATGTGGTCGAGGTCAACGCAACCATGCTCGTTCAACGTGACGAGCAACGCTTCTTTTGGAGTGGCGACCGACTCAACGGGCCGCCGGTGATGAATCGTCCGCTCAAGGAAGATGGTGGCCTTGGTCGCTCGTTTTGTTTCGTCGTTGAAATTTTCCAGCGAGAGAAGCAGGGGCAAATCAGGATCGCCGTCGAAGGCGCGTTGGTTGGCGCGAAGGTTCACCGGGCCGAAGCGCCCCACAAAACGGTCGTAAGCTTGGTTGAGTCGTTGTCGCGTTTCGACAACGTGTTCGTCCGCACTCCCGTCCATCTGCGACCGCAGACAATCGCGGACGGCATCGCGCACCGGGATCAAATTGCGGATGCGCGAACGCATTTCGCTGGGCATATCGGTGAGCGGGCGCAGGACATTTTCCTCACGGATGCATACCATGCCATCGTGGAGGCAGAAGGCGTTCGGCTTTACGAAATCGGGCGCTGGAATGGCTTCTTCGAGCGTTGGCTCAGCAATTTTGTGTGACCGAGTCTCATAGATGCCCTGCGGCAGTTTCTCAATGGCTTGAGCCAGTGCCTCCTCCAGTTTGCGACCGTCTGGTTCAAGCGTCGGTTCGTTACCGCCATACATTCCGCCGGTGAGGCGCATTTGACCGAGCATCATCTCCGGGCGGGCGGCGAAGTATTCGTTGAGCGTGAAGTCTTCACCGATGTCGTTCGTGTAAGCCGCCGTCTCCTTCCAGGTCGTCCCGGTGGGAACTTCGCCGGCTCGTAGCTTCCGAAGCATGATGATGTCGGTCGTGACTTCCGTGCCGGCGTTCTTCTTGAAGGCGTCGTTGGGCAGTCGAATCGCACCGAGCAACTCCGTACGCGTGGAAAGCATTTCGCGCAGAGTCGAGTCCAGCTTGTCCATCGTGCCGCGCGACGTAATGAACATTACGAGGCCGCCGGGGCGGACCTTCTCCAACGCGGACGCGAAGAAATAGTCATGGATGGGCAGCTTGTAGCTGTTCCAGCGCGGATCATGAACGGTGTAATCTCCGAATGGCACGTTGGAGATGGCAACATCGTAAAACCCGTCGGCGAGCTTGGTTTGCTCGAAAGGTTGTGCGCGAACATCGGCGTCGGGATAGAGAGCCTTGGCGATGCGAGCCGTCAGCGGGTCAATTTCGACAGCCGTGACGGTGGATCGTTTCAGCATGTCGTCCGGCATGATGCCGATGAAGTGGCCGATACCGCACGCCGGTTCGAGGACGCGCCCGCCCTTGAATCCAAAGCGTTCGGCAGCGCGATACATCGCACCGATCACAGTCAGTGAAGTGTAGTGCGCGTTGAGCGTGGTCGAACGGGCGTGCTCGTATTCGTCCTCAGCCAGGTTTGCTTGAAGTGCCGCCCGTTCCTTGGCCCAATCGCGGTTGTAATTGTCGAAGACCTGGGGCATCGCACCCCAACCGACGTATTTAACCAACACCGCTTTCTCCTCGGCCGTTGCCGGTCGTTCCTCCGCGTCGAGCGCGCGGAGGGTTTCGATGGCTTTGAGGTTCTGCTGAAACTTCTGTTTTGGCCCGCCCTCGCCGAGCCGATCAGCTTCGGTGATTCGGTAGCTGTTGAGATTACGGGGCGGCTCTTCCTGATGGCGGCGGGCTATTCTTCGGGCGGGAGCAGGATGTACTTTTCCCGCACCATCTCCCACGCCTGGGTCTGAGCCTGTTGCCCCGTTGATCCCTGCTGCATCAATTGGGTGCGCAGCGTGGCCATTTCGTCCTTCGTCCTTTCCTCCGCCTCCAGAAGCATCTGGTGCAGGAGACCCTTCCGTTCGAGGGCGCGCACCATCTTCGGGCAATGTTCCCGCCAGTGTTTCTCGGCCATTCGTCCGTATTGGGTCAATGGTGTCATGTGTCGGCCTTCGCGCGGTGAAAAGGTCAAGCTGCTGGTCCAATTCTACATGATTTCGCCGGATTGCCATGCAGTTCGATTAGGTTTTGGCCGGCATGGCGGGTCATGGCCGAAAGAGTTCGCCGACTTCGACGCTGAGAACGAGGGCAAAGGCGAAGGCGTGCTTGTCGGTCGCCACGCAACGCTTCGTTTCGATGTTCGCGAGAATGTCGCGCGTGATTTTGAGGTCCGGAAACCGAACCTGTAGCTTCGCTACGAACGTGTCCTGAGTCCACTCACGCTGAAAGCGGAGCTTCGCCACTTTGCGTCCGATGAGATTTGCGTCGCGATTCATACGCAGCTTCTCCTGTTATGGACCTTTCGGATGCATTCCAGGTGTAGCTCCAACACGGAAATGCAGGATCTGCCCACTGGGACTGGCTCGCTGAATCGCCACGCTACATGATAGGTGAACGCAAAGCTTCGAATTGACCGCGACCTGCACCACTGGATGTTCGTTGACATGAGCGACTCCTTCAGTGGTTGAGGTCGGAAAAGATTCGCACATCGAACCAGTTCCGTTTGGGATGTAACTGCGGACTGTACGTTCGCAGAACTTCCAAGCATGCGCGATATGCGGCGCTAAGAGTCCTGGAATTATGTATCAACGTGCCTTGAGGTCGCGCGTGTTGGGCTGCGAATACCGCGAACATGCGATCCCCGCTGCCATTGATTCGCTCCGGCTTCAAATGAGAGCGGACTTGTTCGCGTGCGCCATACGTGAGACATATATGTCCAACATCTCCCGTGATTGCATCGGCGGCCACACAACCTAATTCGCCGAGAGTTACACAGATGTCCGCGCCCACTTTCAAACGCAAGATCTGCGAGATAGCCTGCGCTACCGCCGCAACGTTTGATCTTTTTTCTTCAACAGGGCAGAAGATGCCCAGCGACGCTACAGTTTCTGCAAACTCAACGAGATTGCACACGCAAGCCTCGTCCGGGGAAAGCAGTCGTTCGATCCGGAAAGGCAACGGCAACGACGGCGTAAGAACTGTGTAAATGCGCACGCCTTGACGTTTAGCGCGAGTGACGGCGTAAGCCGCCACGTCAATCGATTTGGGTGAATTAATCAGTAGCGAGAGCGTCTCCGCATCAAGCAGACAATCGAGCGTGCTGCACCTGCCTTCGAGTGTTGCTGAGGACACTGGTGGCGAACGCAGCACCATACGCTGTGGCGGGATTTGCGCGTCGCACAAGACCAAGTTGACGGTTGCGGGGGCGAGATTGAGTGGCGCATACTCGACTCCCAATTCAACGAGTTCAGCAGCAACCTGAAAATTGGAGTGGCTGGTGTCGATTGCGTGAATCACGATACCCAACCGTCTATCGCGGTGATATTCTGCGAGCTGCTTAGTTGAGTGCGTCAATCCTCCACCGGGGACGAGTTGTGCTCCGGGTACGGTCGCGAACGCAATCAGGTTCACCTCCGAATGCCCTTTCTCTCCCCAAAGAGGTGCTTTTCCAATGCAGCGCAAGGTTACGCAACCTGTGGACATCTCCACACGAAGAGCATCGATGCCCGTTGCCTGAACTTGCGCACGAAGGTTTACGTCAAGCACCGATGTGCCGAGCGTCACAATTCTGCGGCGGGCATTTTGTCCGGACTTAACCGTTATGCTGCGAACAACAGCCAACTGCCAATCCGTGACGAACGCATGTACTCTTTCTTGGTACCCAGGCGCAGTTCCGGCGAGCCCGGCCTGAGCGATCACCGGTACCATTCCAACTTTATTTTTTTTCATTTGGACGAATGCCGCTTCTGCGGCCTTTTCGTCCGATGCGCATCGGACCTTGGTTGAACTTTCTTTTTCAACCACGCGTGTGGTTCCGATGTCGTCTTTTTTACGATGAAATCCGACGCCCCTGAACGATCTCCTCCCAGAATTCGTACCGGATTCCCGTGCGCTCCCACTTATTCCCGCAAATGCGCTGCTGACCGGACAAGGAGTGATTGCGGAGCATCCGGCGCCGGCTCTACAATGAAGACATGAGCCGGTTGGCTTTCACGCTGCACTTGACACGTTTCGGCCCAGAACTCCGCATTGCTGAAACGCAGTGCAGTTGCTTGGACTTGAACGGAAAGGCGCTTTGGACCAGCGAAATGGCTGAAACCACTGGCGGCGCGACCGGCAAGGAGACGTTTCCATGGACCAAGCCTGCCCGTGCTTTACTCTTGTTGTTGTTACGCGATTTACCCCTACCTCCCGAGCAACGATTCGGGCTTGTGGGAATCGAAGGAACTTTAGCGCGTTCGCTTTACGAATTGGTAACCGACCGCACAGCCAAAGGCGGCGGCAAGACGTGGCTACAGAAGATGTTCACGGACGCGAAAGACAAGACGGAGCGAGCACTGAATGCGCGCCTGTTCCACCACGAGAAGCGCGGCGAGCGTTTTTTTGTTTCGCTCGGTGCTGATTGGGTTCAAGCAGAAGTGAAGGTATTTCTCGACAACAAACCCGTATTATCGGACGAGTTCAAACGGCTCGCCGATGTGGTGGAGAGGTGGGACGCGTTGCCAGTCTTTGAATCATCTCGCGTGTTATTTTCTGTCACGCTTGACCTGCTGGTGCGTATCCGCGCCACAGGACGATTTGAATCGGCGTCGGATGACCCTTCGCTCCTGCCGATCTCCTGCGGTGATGAATTGCAATTGCACGTTCAGGCAAATCAACGCTCTTTTATCTGTCTCGCTTGGATCGACCAACACGGAGCGCCATTCCCGATTTATCCTTGGGATTGGAAAAAGTCCAAACAGAAGGATGCTTGGGGACAAAGCGTGAAGTTTGAAGAACAGACGGGTGTCATTGTGCCGGAGGCTTCCGATGCGTCAGGAAATAGTTTGAGTGTGGAAAACCAAGTGGGCTTGGAGACAATTGTCCTGATGGCGAATCGGGAGGCCCCCCCTAGCAGCAACCTTGTAGAACAGCTACCCCGATTGCTTCGAGTGGGGAAGTTGCCTTCCCTCCCGGCAGGTGTCAGCGGCATTGTTCAAAATGAGTTCGCACGCAACGACAGCAAGCAGCGGTCAGCACCTCGGATTCGCGGACCGTTGATAATCAAGAATCCGCTTCGTGTCCTACATGAAACATTAGGCAGATGCCTCGCAGAGAACTTCGATCACGTTGGTCTGCTAACCTTTCCCACCCGTGACGGCAGCGCGAACAAGGGAATTGCTGAACGTAAGAAATGAGAACAGTCGGATGCCATTTACGTTCGGACAAAGGTTATTCAACGCCTCTACCAAAGCAGATCCGCATCAATCCCTTTAGAACACCGCTTTTGGTCAGAAGCCAGGAACCGTGGTCACTCAAGAGAATAGCTGCGCCGACGGGGTTGTATGCTTTCAATTGTTCAGCAACAAATGGCTTAATCGTCCCGTCCATCGAACGATAGATACCGCTTGCCCATCTCAGCGGAACATTTGAGATTTCGCGAGCAAGTAGCTTGGCGGCCGACCGGGCGCGCTCGCTGGAATCCGTTAGAAGTTGCGGATTATTCCTTGGCGCAACTAAGCGCATATTGGCGGATGTCGGATTAAAGTGCGGCATCATCTCCGCCGCCTTCAGTACGAACGGAACCACGTCACGACCTTCCATCGCCTTAACCTCACGCAGACCGTAGAGAATCACGTAGGCAAGGTCCGGTGGCCATTGGGACAACAAATGAAAAGCGACCTCACCGAATTCTTGCCAATTGGCCTGTTTCCTATTCAGTGAATAATGATTAACGAGTTCGACTGCCAGTGCCATGGGGTTTTTAAGGCCGAGGGATCGGCCTTGCACTGCAGCGGCACGCATCATCGTGTCCTGGCAGGAATGTGAATGACGCCGCCATTTTCGGGACTTTGGAGTAAGTAGATCTAGGAATCCCATCGCTCATCCTTGCGCTGTCGAGTTTCACGTCGAAAGCCCAATCGTTTCAGGCGGGCACCTGAACGAACAATAATGATTGGTGTAGCCAGCATGGCCAGTACAGCGCCGACCACCATGCAAACAATTGGATTCCTTAACTGAAGCTCACCTTGGAATGTTTGGATGGACACACCCACAAGTACGAGACCGAAAAGCGATCCAACGGAAGCAGCGGCGCTCAATGGGCCGATTATGTGTGCAGCTTTCCAGCCCGGACACCACTTTCCGGTGAGATCCAAGGCTCCAAGCAGACTTTGCCCCAGAAGGAATCCGGTCAACAACACAATGAAAGCAAGGTTTCCCCACGTTTTGACGGACAAGGCTGTTAGCGTAGCAAAAGGCTGATGCACGCAGGCAAAGAAATAAACAACAGATGGGATAAGCCAGACAATCGTTCCGTGAATGCCATACACTTTGACGGCAGCGAACCACTCCTCCGAAGCGCGCTGCATTTCTCGTGCGAAACGCGGGGGACCCATTTCCATCCACTTCGATCCGCAGTTTTGGCACTGGTAGCCGGTAAAACCCATCATTTCCCGGTATCCGATTTGAGTTGAACCACATTGTGGACATTCCATAACCAAATTCATCGAAACGCCAACCACCACTTCAGCCGTTTCAATGGGCGCCATAGTGGGGGTGGACTCGGAGGAAAATCAGGGTTGAACATCATTCCTCTACAATCAGGACAGCGTCCTCCAGGAGCGCACTGCCCGCAAAGCGTTGTGTAACAATTGTGACACACCCCCATCGTTCGGATTTCGACATAGGTACCGTGAACAAAGGGAGCGATCTCCGGCGGTGGTCGCCCGCCGACGGTCCTTTCCTGCGCACCACACCTGGCGCAGCTCACATTGCGGCCAGGGCCGTCAAAAAGAAATGGATCAAATTGCATGCCGCGTTTCGCTGTTCAGTTGATTGTATAATCACCGCGTGCCAACTGCACATCTCGTGCGGTGCTTTTTGACTTCTCAAGACATTGCAAACACTCCGTTTGCGATTTACCGCCCGTTGGGCATCCTTCGCAGACAAGCCCCTCTTGGGCCGCGACAACAATTTGCTGCTTCACAAGATCCAACGACTTCGTCGCGTGTTCCCCTGCCTTCTCAAGTTCACCAAGGCGCAGGTATATCAAGGCCAGATTCTGGTGTGGCCGGGCGTAATTTCCCAATTCGATCGCTTTGTGGCAAGCTTGCGCGGCAGGCTGCAACTGGCTTCGGTCCTCAAGCAGTAACCGGCGAGCCCCAAGATTGTTCCAATAACTTGGCATGGTAGGAGCCAGTTCGACTGCCTGTTCGAGGAGCGACACGCTACCTTGTAGGTCGTTATTCTGGCGGCAAATATCTGCTTCCAAACTCAGCGATAAAGCCGACTCTTGTGGTTCAAGCAGAATCAGGCGCGCCAAAACGAGATGTAGTTTGCCGTAACGAAAGTTTCGTTTCGTAATCTCCTTTTCTGCCCAGACGAGCCTATGCCGCGCAATTTCGATGGGTGACAATCTTTGCAAATCCTCCCACATCGTGATGATTGGAGCCAATTCGGCGTCATCCGGCACAACCTTTCGAGCCATTCGTAGCAGAGCCAGCGCTTCATCAGGCAGGTTGGTCAGTTCGGACAGGTTTTTCAGCGAATTCACATGATGGGGATTCAATGCGAGCGCATTCGTGAACGATGCCCTTGCCTCTGCAATATGGGCAAAATCTCGCCAGACGCATCCGACGTTGTAATGATTCTGGTAGCTGTTCGTGAATGCGCTCGCATTGAATCCCCAT
>DATHKK010000603.1:0-5013 GCA_035489355.1 Candidatus Limnocylindria bacterium | reverse complement strand
TGGCGCGAGGCGCGCGCACCCCTCGTCTGTTACTCGAACATGGACGACGCAATGCACCCGCGCCTGCTCGAAGAGGTAATCGCAGCGATGGAATGCGAACGATGGGACGCTTGTTCGGTGTTGATCGCCAAGCAGCCCATGGACGATCGCTGGAACGATTGGACGCGCGCTTCGCATTTGCCGCTGAGCACGAGGCCGGGGGCGTTCGCCGCCTGGCGGCGTGAGTTGAGCGAACGCGTCGGGTGGTTCGATGAACGTTTTCTCGCGGCAGGCGATAAGGAATTTTGGCACAGGCTCGCGACGGCCAATCTGCGCATCGGATTGATTCCCAAAGTGCTTTACCTCTACACGCGCAATCCCGAATCGCTCTCGCGGACGGCTCGCCAAAGCGAACGCTGGCTCACGGAGAAATCGATGCTCGCCGAAACGAATCCGCAGTGGCCGCCGGTGATTCGCCGCCGCATCCGCTGCATTCGCGTACTGCGAAAGCTGATGCCATTCCGCTATGTGGCGGAGTTGCCGGGAAAATTGCCGGCATGAAACTCGGGTTTCTTCTTTTCGATTATTTCCCGTTTGGCGGGCTGCAACGGGACTGCCTGAAGACCGCCCAGCTTTGCGCCGCGCGCGGGCATGACGTCACGATCTTCACGCGCACATGGCAGGGAGAACGTCCTCAGAATGTTCGCATCGAACTTTTTGGACGGCAGGGCTGGAGCAACATCTCGCACAACCGCACGTGGCTGAAACAGCTTGAACACGCCTTGCCCCAGCACGCGCTCGATGGCGTGATTGGTTTTAACAAGCTGCCCGGACTGGATGTTTACTACGGCTCGGACCCGTGCTACGCCGCTCGCATCGAACGGCTAAAACCCGCGTGGTATCGCTGGCTGCCGCGCTATCGCCATTTCGCCGCGCTCGAAAAAATCGTTTTTGCCCGTGCCGGGCGAACGCAGGTGTTGGTTCTGACGGAGCACGAAATCCCGCGCTACAAAGAATTCTACGGCACGGAACGGGAGCGTTTTCACGTCCTGCCGCCTGGCATCGAACGGGGCGCCTTCACGCCGGAACAGAAAACCGAAATGCGCGCGCGTGTGCGCCGCGAGCACGGCTGGCCGCCGGATGAACAAATCCTTTTGCTCGTCGGCTCCGGCTTCCGCGTGAAGGGACTCGACCGCGCGATCCGTTCGCTGGCGGCGCTGGATGGCGCGACGCGCGCCTACACGCGCCTGGCGGTGATTGGACAGAATCGTTCCACAGAGTTTGCGTTACTCGCCCGCCAGCTTGGCGTGAGCGACCGGGTTCATTTTCTGGGCGGACGCCATGACGTTTTTGACTGGCTGCTCGCGGCGAACCTGCTCGTGCATCCGGCGCGCAGCGAAGCCGCGGGGATGATCTTGTTGGAAGCGTTGACCGCGGGCCTGCCCGTTTTGGCGACCGATGTTTGTGGCTACTCATTCCACATCGAACGCGCGCAAGCCGGACGTTTGCTCGCCTCGCCTTTCTCGCAAGGGCAATGCGATGCAGCCGCGCGTGAAATGCTGACATCGCCCGAACGGGAAAACTGGAGCAGGAATGGTGTCGCTTACGCGGCGCGCGAGGATCTCTACAGTTGCCACGCGCGCGCGGCAGAGTTGATGGAAAAAATTATTTGCGAGAAGAAGGGCCGATGAACTTCCGCAGGGGGTGGTTTGACAGCCGCCACGGCTCCCGTTAACCACTTCATCATGAAACATGCTTTTGCCTGGGTCGTGCTGTGCGCGGCGTCGCTCTTGAACTCATTGGCCGCGGATGCGCCCGCCACTTTCAAAGTCAGCGAACTCACCTTCAAGCGGCCGGGGAGTTGGGAATGGGTGGAAACCGCTTCGCCGATGCGCAAGGCGCAACTCAAGGTGAATGATGCGGACAAAAAGAATTCTGCCGAGGTGGTCTTCTTTCACTTCGGTTCGAGCAACGGCGGCGGGGTCAAGGCCAACGTGGATCGCTGGTTCAGCCAATTCCAGGAACCGCGCGAAAAGATCGCCGCCAAGAGTGAAGAAACCACCATCGGCAAACACAAAGTCACGTTCGTGCGCGCCGAAGGAACGTTTCTGAGCGGCATGCCCGGCGGCACTCGTACACCGCAATCCAACTACGCGCTGCGCGGCGCCATTATCGAAAGCGCTGAAGGCGATGTGTTCGTGAAGATGACCGGCCCGGCTGTGCTCGTGAAATCTGCGGAAGATGATTTCCGCAAGTTGATCGAGTCGGCGCTGAAATAGTTATCCGCGGATTACCCAGATTGCGCAGATTGAGTGGCCCTTATTTCCATCGGCGAAATCGGCGGACAAAGAATCCTTTGCTGGCGGTGTTCGGCCCGGCATTCTGTCTGTCATGCTCCTTTACCTTGTAACGGGCTTGGGAATCGGGGTCGTTCTTGGCGCCGTCATTGGATGGCTGCTCGCGGCGGCGCGAAAGAACGCTTCCGCTGCGCCCACGTCCGCCGACTCGCAACCGCTCATCGATGAACTGCGCAGTCGCATTGGCCAATCCCAAGCGGAACTGACGGACGTTCGCGCACAACTCACTCAGGCCCGATCCGATCTGGCCACGGCCGAAGCCGAGCGCGATGCAGCAAAGCAACTTGCCGCCACTGAACGCGAGTTGAACGAGAAGGCGGCGCGCGAGGCGAAGGAAGCGCAGGCCAAGGCGTTAAATGATTTGCGCGACGCGTTCCGCGCTTTGAGTGCCGAAGCGTTGCAGAAGACGCAGCCGGAATTTCTGCGCCTCGCGAATGAAACGCTGGCAAAATTCCAGGAGTCTGCGAAGGGCGATTTGAAGGAACGGCAGCAAGCCATCGCCACGCTGGTCGAGCCATTGAAGCAACATTTGGAGACTTACCAGAAGCGTTTGCAGCAATCGGAACTCGCGCAGTCTTCGACGATGGGCGAGGTGAAGAAGCAGCTCGAAACGCTCGCGGCGCAAAGCCAGACGCTTTCCACGGAAACGTTTCAACTGCGCAAGGTGCTCAGCTCGAACCAGGCGCGCGGACGCTGGGGCGAGGAGACGTTACGGCGCGTCGTCGAGTCGGCGGGGATGAGCGCGCACTGCGACTTCTGCGAGCAGACGCAGGCGGGCGATGGCAAACCCGACCTCGTGGTGCGTTTGCCCGGCGACCGCGTCATCATCGTCGATTCCAAAGTGCCGGATCTCGACTTCCTCAACGGAATGGATGCCGTGGACACGACGAAACGCGCGGAGGCTTTGGTTCAACACGCGACCAAATTGAAAGCAACGATCAAGGCATTGGCCGAGCGCGATTACCCGAGCCAGTTCGCGAACGCGCTCGACTACGTGGTGCTGTTTCTACCCGCCGAATCGCTCTTCAGCGCGGCACTGGAGGGCGATCAGGAGTTGATGGTTTGGGCGCAGAACCGGCGCATTCTCATCGCGACGCCGTGTTCGCTCATCGCGATACTACGCTCGGTGAGCCTGAGCTGGCAGCAGCATCAACAGACGGAAAACGCGCGCGCGATTGCCGAAGCGGCGCAGGAACTGTTCACGCGCGTGGTGAAGTTCACCGAGCACTTCGAAAAAATTCGCGCAGGACTCGAACGCGCGAATTCGGCGTTCAACGACGCAGTGGGCAGTTATGAACGCATGGTGCAGCCGAGCGGCCAGCGCTTGCTGGAACTGGGCGGCACCGCGGCGGCGCGTGAACTCGCGGAAGTGGCGCCGCTGGAAACGTCATTGCGGCTGGCGCCGACGAACAACTGATGGCTTCGTTGAAGAGTTGACAAAGCGTTGACGCCGGATTTTTAGGCATGTGATTCGCGACCTAAAATCCGCTCTCGCGGCCTCAGTTCTTGAACGCTGCGTGCTGCCTGTTGCCGGCGGACTCGATGTAAGCGAGCAAGTCGAGGATCTCTTCCTTCGTCAACAGGTTCGCCAGCCCTTCCGGCATCGGCGAAAGCTTGGAAGGCGTGCGGCCCTTCACGTCGGATTTCTTCAACTCCACTTTGTCGCCGGTCAACGGATTGACCACTAGAACGAGTTTTGCATCCGTGTCTTCAACGACGCGACCGGTCACGTCCTCGCCGTCCTTCTTGGTGATCGTCATGTTTTGAAACTGGTCAGAAACCACTTTGGAGGGATCGAGAATCGATTCGAGCAAATCGCGCCGGGTGTACTTGGCGCCGGCGCCTGTCAGATCGGGACCAACCGCGCTACCTTCGTTATTGAATTGATGACACTGCGCGCACTGCGCCGCCAAGTAGGCTTCGCGGCCATTCGCGTAATTGCGTCCGCGCGACGGACTGCTCAGCGAGTCAGCGAAGTCAGGCATTTTCCATTCGCGCACGAACTTGTGTTCCTTTTGCGCCTTGGGTAGAGCGAGCGGCGCGGCGACATCGGTGAGCAAAGCGCCCAGGCTCGCGCGTTCCGTATCGCTCAGGCTCGCGATCGCTTCCGCCTTTAACTTCTTGATGAAATTGTTGTAGCTCGCGCCGTTGCCGGCCTTGATGCCCACCTCAGCGAACCACTGCTCGAATTGCGCCGGGTGTTTCGTGCTGGCATTTACGAAATATTCGCCGCCGCTGGGATAAGTCGCGCCCGCGTTCTGGCCCGCCGTGCGATTCTGGAACCAACTGAAGTAGCGCTTCCGATCGTCGAGCGTCCATGCTTTCGCCTTTCGCAGCGCCACGATGTAGTGCAACTGCTCTTCCTGCGTCTCGGATTTCTGCACCAGGTCCAGCGTCTTCGAAACCACGCCGGGCGCGTCGAGGTAAATTAGAATTTGCGAAAGCTCGCGATTGAGCGGCCACGACTTTGCGGGGTAGAGCGGCGAAAGTTTTTCGACGCCGCGCTGAATGAACTCAGTCGCGGGCCGGCCCTGGCGGGCAATGCTTACTTCGATCACGCGCAGCTTGAGCAACTGTTGATCTTCCGGCAGCGCAGCCGTCGGAAACTTCGCCAGCGCATTGAGCAAGTCAGCTTGATCGGCGGTCGTGCCGACGCGCGCCAGAGCGAGCAGTGCTG
>DATHKK010000602.1:0-4039 GCA_035489355.1 Candidatus Limnocylindria bacterium | reverse complement strand
CACCGACACGGCGGATCGAACTCGCATCGCCGCGCAAGTCGTCAGCGGGATCGGCTTTCTCGGAGCCGGCGCCATCATCCACAATCAAGGGCGCGTGGCCGGCTTGACCACCGCCGCGACGCTCTGGTCCTCGGCGGCGATCGGATTGGCCGTCGCTTATGGAAGATTCGTTATCGCCATTTTTACCACCGTGCTTCTCTACGTTCTTCTGGAGCTACACCATTTCGGAAAATGGGCCTCGATCAAAAACGTCGAGGCACAGCCGGAAGGGGAGCGCGCTGTGTTGAACGGCAACGCGGACGGAACGGATTCCAACCGACCCGGCAAAAATTGATAGTGATTTTGTGTGAGTATGAATGAGGCAGCCTGGGGCGCGGATTGCGCAACCATTGGAGAATCCCATTCGCCTCCTGACGTCATCTGCTACTTTTTCAACGGGCTGATCTTCTCCTTGTTCCCATGGCCGTGCTCGGCGCCGCCTTCATGGGAGGGCGCGCCCACGGCAGTTTCGATCGGCGCGAGCGCATCGCGCACAAGCGCGAGACGCGCCTGCGCTTTTTCCGCGGACTCAGTTCCTTGACCTGCGGCGGCCACGCCAGCGCCGTGCGATTAAACCAATTCGCCGCCGTACCAGCCCTGGAAAAATGTCAGGGCCAGTACAAGCAAAGCGCCAATCACGTACGGCTTCGTCACGACGCGCCGTGCCTGCTGGCGAATGCGCCATCGCCAGACGGTCAACACGAGGAGGCAAGCCGCGAGCAGCCAACCAATCAGCAAGTGCAAATTCACGTAGCTGTGCGTGTCGGCGGTGAGCGCGGCGCGGTTCATGTCCCAGTAGCCCGCCGCGATGGTCAGTGCGCCGTCAATGAGCGCGGCCACGAGCGACCACCACGCGGTGTGCGCGAGCGATTCGCGTTTGGTAATTTTCGCCGCGATGTCGGTGAGAAACGACAGGACGACGAACGCGATGGGCAAATGAACCAGCGCGGGGTGCAAGGGCGGTAATGTCACAAGACCTCCATTTTTGTTCCAATGTTTCAGCGCGCCGCCGCGCCCGCTGTCTCCGGCGCGGCAAAGCGACCCATCAATTCCGCCGTGTCGAGCACATGTGCTCTCATCGCGCTTTCGATGGTGGCGCGTGTCGAGCCGCGTGGCAGATCGAGTTCCGCGTCGAGCGCGTACAGCCGGAAAAAATAACGGTGATCGTCCGACGGCGGCCGCGGTCCGCCATATTGGGATTCGCCCCAGCCGTTGGCTCCCTGGCGCGCGCCTTCGGGCACGTGATCTTCACCGATGTCCGTCGTCTTGGGATCGATGTTGAACACGATCCAATGCGTGAACAATCCGCGCGTGGCGTCCGGGTCATCGACGATCAACACCAGGCTGCGCGCGTTCGCTGGCACACCTTCGATGTGCAACGGCGGGCTTTTGTCTTCGCCGTAACGCGAGTATTGCCGCGGGATGTGTTCCTCGTCTCGAAAGGATGAACTTGTGATTCGCATAAAACCTCCTTCGTCTTGCCTCTCGTTCTTCGTTCGCACCGCGAACGACAGCCGTGGGCGAACCTACTCCAAATCAAATCCAACGCCATGCGGGCTTCGTCCGATTTCAGACCCAGCGAAACTGCTGAGCCGTAGCGACGTAGTTCAACCGCAGATGGACGCAGATAGGAAATTGGAAGGGCTGCCCGCTTCACTCTGAATAGTGGTTCCAAACTGTTCGGCGCCTGGATCGCCATTCACACATTTCGTGTTTCGCCGGTTGCGATGCTCGGGACGCGGGATACGTTATTGGCGGGCGGGAAAAACTTTTGGCGCCCGAAGGAGGCATTATGAAAGTTCAAGAAATTCTCACGAGAGATCCTGAAGTGATTCACCCTGATGCGACCATCTGCGAAGCCGCGCGGAAAATGAAGGAGCGCGACATCGGCATGTTGCCGGTCTGCGATGGCGAGCGGCTCGTCGGCTCGATCACGGATCGCGACCTGGCCATTCGTGCCATCGCGCAAGGCTACGATACGCTTTCCACGAAAGTTCGCGACGTGATGACCTCGGGCATCCGTTGCTGTTTCGAAGAAGACTCTTTGCAAAAAGCGGCCCGGGTCATGGAAAAAGAACAGATTCGTCGGCTGCCGGTTCTGAACAGCGCCAAGCGTCTCGTCGGAATTATCTCCACGGGCGATCTGGCGGTGCGATCGCACGACGAACGCCTGTTGGAAGAAGTGATGGAGCGCGTTTGCGAGCCAGCATGAAAGGAGATTTTATGAAAGTCCGATCCTCGCCGAAAACGGGCGGCATGGTGATGGAGTGGGGACCTGAGACACCACGCTTCCGGCGGTGCCACTTGCGGAAATCCGGCTCAAGAGAATTCTCGTGCCGGTGGATTTCTCGGTCACGTCACGCAAGGCGCTGCAATACGCCGTCTCTTTTGCGAAACAGTTCAGCGCGGAGATAATCCTGTTGCACGTGGTCCAACCGCCCGTGTACTTCGAGGGAGTTGTGATCGCCGCCTACGACGACACCACGATTCGCGAAGCCTCTGCGAAGCGGCTCTCTGAGTGGCGAAACGAGACCGCGTCCGGCGCCACGGTGAAGGCCAACGTGCGCACGGGCGCGCCTTATCACGAAATTGTCCTCACGGCTGAAGAGACGAATACCGACTTGATCATCGTCGGTACGCACGGGCGCGGCGGGCTGGCGCGCATGTTGATCGGCAGCACGGCGGAGCGGGTGGTGCGCCACGCGCCTTGCCCGGTGCTGGTCGTGCGCGAACGCGAACATGATTTTGTAGAGGAATCAGAAGGGGCCGCGGGGAAAACCACGAACCGATTGAAAGGAGGCCGATATGGCAACCGTCCTGAAGAAAAACGATCCGGAAAAAGCACGACAGCACTTCGCCGATAAAATGGCGTTCACCACCGGGCCGATTGAAGTGGCGAACAATCTCAAGCAAGGCTCCGACCTCGTCGTCGTCGATGTGCGCGAAGATGAGGATTACCACAAGGGCCACGTGCCCGGCGCGATCAATTTGCCTTATGACAAATGGCCGACGTTCGAGGGGCTGCGCAAGGATGCATTGAACGTCATCTATTGTTACTCGCCGGTCTGTCACCTGGCTGCGATGGCCGCGGTCGAATTCGCCGGCAAAGGGTATTCCGTCATGGAGATGGAAGGTGGATTCGAAACGTGGAAGGAGAAGGACCTGGAGATCGAGAGTGAGGTGAGCGGGTCGCGCCGGAAGAAACCAGAGTCGGCCCTCGTGTAAGACGGGAGTTGGGCGTAGCGGAGATTTCGAATCTGTCGCGAGAGAATTTGTGCGCATGAGAACTGATCTGCTCTCTCCGCGTCGGCATTCCTGCTTTCGGCTCTGCGGTCTCCTGCTTGCCCGTTGTGCTTTCGTTCTCTGGCTTCCTGTGTTCTTCAATTCATTCATGCCAGCCAGATTGCCAGAGGGGGTGGGACAAATGCGGTAGCTTGATCAAACGCTTGATGCGGTTTTGAAGGTTTGGAAAGAGGCCGCACGCATTCGATCTGCCTCGCCTCAGCCAGACGACTACATCGAAATCCTGAACTGCTACTATCTTCGCAATTCTGTTTCTGGTGCCGCACTTGCCTCGTGGGCCGCTGCGAGCCCGACTGCGTCACCGCTTTACTTCCAGGCAATCAATCCAGCTTCGCGATTCCGTCTAATTGCTTGGGGTAAAGGAATCCACACATCAGCGTTGCCAGGGGTAATTCTCGCAACGACGCCTCACGATGTGATGATCGCCGATGTCACCGGCCACACCTGGATACAGCCCAGCTCGCCTTTCCCCACAAACCACCCGGCCCAAATCTCCGCCATCGCTCGCCGCGGTAACTTACCTACCTTTATCACGAGGGCTGCGGCGGTCATCGCTCTGACCTGACCCCGAAAATCTGGACGTGACAAAGCTGGAGTTCTGCGGCGAAGGAAGGGAGCAGCAGAACATGAAAAAAAGCAGATTCAGCGAGGAACAGATCATTCACATTATACGCGAAGCGGAGGGCGGACAGACGGT
>DATHKK010000601.1:0-3917 GCA_035489355.1 Candidatus Limnocylindria bacterium | reverse complement strand
CACGGCATCGGCGAGGACACGGCGGAATCCATCGCGAGTTGGGAGAAGAACGTGGACCTCGCCGGTGAGTTGAAGCGATGCGAAGATTTTAACTGCCAGGTCGTCACGCAAGAGGACGAAGAGTATCCCGAGTTGCTCCGGCAGATTTACGATCCGCCCATTGCGCTTTACGTCAAAGGCGCGCTCGCGAAGCAGGACAAAAATAGCGTCGCCATCGTCGGCTCACGGCAGACGACGCACTACGGGATCGAGGTCGCACGCAAGTTTGGTTACCAGCTCGCCTACATCGGCGTGACCGTCGTGAGCGGCGGCGCGCGCGGCATCGACACAGCCGCGCACCAAGGGTCGTTGAGCGCGAAGGGGCGCACGATCTGCGTGCTCGGCACGGGCATCAACATTGTTTTCCCGCCGGAAAACGGAGAACTGTTCGAGCGTATTGCCGCAAGCGGCGCGGTGATTTCGCAATACCCATTCAATCGCAAGGCGGACAAACAGTCGTTCGCCATTCGCAATCGCATCGTCGCCGGCATGACGCTCGGCACTGTTGTGGTTGAGGCCAACCTGACGAGTGGCGCGCTCATCACCGCGAACTTCGCCATAGAATATGGACGGCAGATTTTTGCGGTGCCGGGGCGCATCGATTCGCCGCGCAGCAAGGGTTGCCATGAGTTGATCAAGAAAGGCGCGAAACTGTGCGAAGGTGCCGAAGACATTCTAAGCGAGTTCGAGTATTTGTTTCCGACGACCAACAAGCCTCCGTCCGTTTCGGAAACCGGTCTGCTGCCCGCCCTGACGCTCTCCGACAACGAGCAGAAAGTTTATGACGCCCTTGATGGTGAGCCGACGCCCATGGATGACGTCATTCGCAAATGCGGTTTGCCAAGCTCCACGGTATCTGTCGCGCTACTGAGCTTGGAAATGAAACGTGCCGTGCGACAAGTGCCAGGGAAATTGTTTCTGCGAAACACGTAAAGCGAAGGGGGCGTCAACGGGAGCGCCTCAGTCGAGACTTCGGATCAGTGATGCTCATTGACGCATCCTCTGAAGTATCACCGCCAAGAAAAGCGCGATAAGCCCGTACACGATGATGAGGGCAAAACCGAAATTGATGCCGCGGCGAATGAACTCACCATGTGAACGGGTGACCAGTCGCGACAGGAGGAAGCCCGCGGCGAACGCGCCGCCCGCTATTCCTGCGAGCATCGCCGCGAATCTCCAATGCCAAAGCCAACTCAGCGATCGTAAGCGAGGCATCCCGAGCGGAACTAGAATCGCAAAGATGGGCGTGGTGAAAAACACAAACCAGAATGCCCACCCTAGTAGCTTTCGGCGGTCGAGCAAGCGCGGTGGTTCTGGAGGAATGGAATCCACGGCGCATTAGCGCAACCCAGGCGAATAGCGTCGAGCCGCTTTTTGTTTTGACAGCCCCGCGCACCGCGAGTGCTATTCGCGCACACCTGTTGAAAAATCTTATGAACGTAAAAACTCTTTTTCTCTTTGGCTTGTCCGCAACAACCGCCGCCTTCATTGGCAGCGCAACGGCGGAGCCGATTCCCGATCAATACAAACAAAATGGCTTCGCGATCGGCGCGCAGGCTTACAGCTTCAATCGTTACACCGTCTTCGAAGCCATCGAGAAAACGGCGGAGACCGGCGGAAAGGTGATTGAATTTTTCCCGGGCCAGAAATTGAGCAAGGAGGAGGCGAATGTCGCCTGGAACCACAATTCTTCGGATGAAACGATCGCGAAGGTCCAGGCCAAGCTCAAGGAGCATGGCATCAAGGCCGTGAACTACGGTGTCGTCGGGGGCAAAGATGAGGCGGAGTGGCGGAAGATTTTTGAGTTCGGCAAGAAGCTTGGCCTCTACGGCATTACCACGGAAGACGCGACGAAGCTCGACATGATTGAACCGCTGGTGAAGGAGTTCGACATCAAGGTGGGCATCCACGATCATCCACGCCGGAAGGACAATCCCAATTACCGCGTGTGGGATCCGAATTACATTCTGGAGGTCACGAAAGATCGCGATGCGCGCATCGGCGCGTGCGCGGACACGGGGCATTGGCAGTCCTCTGGTTTGAATCCGGTGTGGTGTCTGAGAGTTTTGAAGGGCCGCGTCATCAGCAGCCACATGAAAGACAAAACCGATTTTGGAAATAAGCAATGGACTGGCAAAGATGAGCATGATGTTCCCTACGGCACGGGCGTGGGGGAAATCGGCCGCTGCCTCGACGAACTCAAGAAGCAGAACTTCGAGGGCAACATCTCAATCGAGTACGAATACAATTGGACGGCCAGCGTGCCGGACATCAAGAAGTGTGTGGAGTTTGTGAAGCAGCACAAGGGAGAGGGCAAATAGTTCGGGAAGACAATGTTAGGCCACGACGCACGCCACGCATGCTGCGCCACATCCAGGTTGGGAAACGTTGGAACCCGCGCAGCGATTCCTCCGCGTCCGTGTCCTGGCCCTGAGCGCGGCGCAACCCCGGATGAAAGCTGATTTGCCGCCACGACAATTCGTGTTCCACGGCTCAGGATTTCTCCCGTAGGGGCGTGATTGATCGGCCGTATCTATTCGTTGAACCGCAGATGGACGGCCATATCGAGATGGAATTCGCCGGCGGCCGAAGATGCTGAGACCTTGCCTGGCGGGTACGAGCAACGCTTCCACAGCGAAGAAACGGCGAAAGATTTTGTCGCGAAAATGCGGCGCATGCGCGACGCGATTCGCTGTCGCGGCCCGCTCTGGAGTTTGACGAATCCCGCGGCGGCTCGCGAATAGCGCCGAAGATCAAGCCGCCGATGGGCAGTTTTATTCGCGCTGGCGCTGGAACTCGGGATGTTGTTCACGCCCTATCCCACGGTGTTCAATACTCACGTGACCACGCGCTTCGTGGTCCGTGACGGTCGCGGCGCACGCCGTTTTCGGCGTCGGACTTGGACTGGCCGTGCGCTGGCTGTCACGCCGGGCGCGACCGCGTAGTCTTCTCCATTCACAATGCACGTCGGGCAAATGCTGAATCAGGCAGATTGAAATGATGCGGGGTTCAAGCTGGCGCAACGCTGCAATAAGTGCGCGGCGAGAAATTGATACGTCAACTGCGTAAACAATTTTCTCGCTGCTCGTTCAGAGCAAGGGGCGAGTCAAACAAGAAAGGAATGGTCATGAAGAATTATTTATTGCATCTCACGGCGGCCTGCGTCGTCCTGACGACCGTCGGCATTCAGGCACGGGCCGACAAGATTCCGCCGGGGCAAGCGCCCAAGGCGGTGCTGGACGCGATCATGGAACAGGCTCAAACCAAGGGAGAGCCAGCCAAGGAAATCGATCGCGAAACGAAGGACGGCAAGACCATCTATAATGTCGAGTTCACGCGCGAAGGTCTCAACCGGCACGTCAAATTCAACGAGGACGGCAGCCTGGTGACGGAGGATCGAGGCTTTGCGGACGTGACGTCTTCGTCGGCGCTGAACACGTTGCCCGCGCCCGTGCAGAAAACTTTGGAAGAACAGCGTGCCGGACGTGTGGTCGCCGACATCGACAAGGAAATGTCCAACGGCCAGACCGTTTACGAAGTCGAGTTCAAAGAGCAAGGACCGAACAGCCGCATCCATATTGCTGCGGACGGTTCCTTGATCGCGAGCAAAGGAGCGCGCGGCACCTACGTGGGAACGCAGCTTTCAGAAGCGCCGAAGCCCGTTCAGGACGCGGTGAGACAAACCGCGGGAACCAGCGCGGAAGTGGCTGACGTCGATCGAAGAGTGAAGGACGGCGGCACGGTGTACAACGTGGAGATTCGGCAAGAGGGCTTGAACCGGGATCTCCAAATCGCCGAGAGCGGAGCCGTGCTTCGCGATAGCAAGATGGAGAACGTGGCGGGGCGCACGCGCGATGCGGCAGAGCGTGTCCGCGAAA
>DATHKK010000600.1:0-4955 GCA_035489355.1 Candidatus Limnocylindria bacterium | reverse complement strand
ACGCCTTCGATCGACGGCGTCTCGATATGGCGGCGCGAGGGGACCGTCACGTCCCGCATTTCGATGATCGGTTCGCCGCTCATGCCACGAGATAAATCACGATGAACAGCGCATCCACGATCATGCAGAGGATGACGCTTTGCGCGACGGCGCGAATGGTGGCGCTGGAAACTTCCTCGAGCCGCAGCGGCTGCGCGAGGCCGTGATAACAGGTGACCGTGGCGATGATTGCGCCGAAGAGCGACGTCTTGATCGCGAGGGTGACGAAATCCAGCGCCCGCAACGAGGCGGCGAGTTGCGCGAGGTAATCGCCGGGCCGCAACGGCACGTCCTGGAGAAAGGCCCAGAGGTAGCCGCTGAACAGCGCGCCGAGGATGAGTTAAATCGTCAGCGAAAAAATTCCCAGCGCCATGCCGACGACCCGCGGCACGACGAGGTAATGGATGGGATCTATGCCGAGCGATTCGAGCGCCTCGACTTCGCCCAGCGCGCGCGCGGTGCCGAGTTCGATGACGTTCGCGGTGCCGGTGCGCGAGAGCACGATGAGCGCGGTGAGCAACGGGCCGAGTTCACGGACGACGACTGTGACCATGACCACGCCGAGGTATTGGTTCGCATTCACACGTTGGAGCAATGAGACGGTTTGCCCGATCACCACGAGGCCGAGGACGAAGGAGACGAACATTACCATCCCGAACAAGCGCACGCCCGAGCGGGCCAGGTGCGCGCGCACCAGCGGATGAATGACGCGCGGCGCGACGCCGAATTTGCTGACCATGACGCCGATGGTGATGAGTGCGAAAGCGCCGAGGCCCTGCACGGTGAGGATGAAGCGCAGCAGTTTGCGCCCGACGAAATTGATGTAAGACGGCGGCAGCGGTGCGCGCCAGAGGATACTTTTCTCGTGGGCGAGTTCCGGCAAACTGGCAGTCCCTTGTTCCACGGCGCGAACGTACGGCGCGTGAAACAACCGGTCAAACCTTACTGCCGATCACTTGCCGTAGAACGATTCGACGACGCGTTTGAAATTGTTGTCGCCGATTTTGATGATCCCGATCTCGCGCCGGGCGTTGTCTTCGGAATCGCTGGCGTGCGCGGCGTTGACCATGACCGTCTGGCCGAACTCACGGCGAATGGATCCCGGCGGAGCTTTCGACGGATCGGTCGGCCCGAGCACGTCGCGGATTTTCTGCACGGCGTTCGGACCTTCATACACGAGGGCGATGCACTTCTCCGAACCGGGCTGGTCGCGTTGGTCTTCCGGTGTCTCGCTCGGCGTCCGGCCGGACATGAACCTCACGATGTTCTCGAACTGGTTGTCGCCGAAAATGGGGCCGAGCGCTTCGCCGAGCATTTGTTCCTCGGCTGCCGGCAGCTTGAAGCCAAAGTCTTTTTCCAAAACGCCTTTAGCGCGCGAAGCCACGATGTCCTTGAGGCGCGTGCGCAGGATTTCGCGGACGGGACCGTAAAAATCCATCGCCTCAGCTACGCTCATGCGATGCACCTTGATGGCCACGATGTAGAGACCGGTGCGGGAGAAGAAGTCGATCACGTTGCCAGGACGGCCCGTGGGAAACCGAAAGTTGTCCGGCTTAATCAAGACCAGCGTGCGTTGCGGTGTTTCGCCCGGCGCGTAGAGGATGGTGTTATCCACGACTCCGCCGTCCGTGTCCGAGTATTGCGCCCAGAGCTTCGCCTTGAGCTGGGCTTCCTGAACGTTCGGTGGCGCGAGCACGGCCGGCTCGAAGTAACGCACCCCCCCATTTTCATCGAGAATCAGGTCGCCGTAGGTGTCGCGAATCGTTTCGCCGCCACTGCGCTCGGCGGTGATGTTGCCGACCACGGACCGGACCTTGCGCACTGCGTCTTCGCCTTGAAAAAGAAGCATCATGGCGCGGCGGCGCCGGCCTGTCTTGGAATCGGGCGCGAGGTTCTTGAGAATGTAACTGCGAATCAGTTCCTGAATCGATCGGTCCTGCGGATCATCCGCGGAGACAATGACCTCGGAGTATTTGTGAACGAGTTCGGCGCTGGGGGCGAACATGCGCGCTCCCACGAGTTCCAGCCCCGTGCGCGTAATGAGCCGCGCCAGAATGCCGCCGGTGCGCGACTTGTGCAGCGAGTAGGGCGTGATGATGACGTACGCGAGTTCCTGAGCCATACGGACAATTCTGACTAAAAATTCTTGCCTAAGACGCCGGTGAAGGCGCGGACGGAGGCGTCTCGGACGCAGGCGGCGTGGCGGGGGCCGCCGCCGGAGGAGTGGCTTTTCCGCCGAGGATTTTGAACATCACCGTGCCGCAGGTGGGGCAGGTGCCTTTGATGGCCTTGCGACCGTTCTTCATCGTTTCCTCGACCGCGTTGGAAATCTCCTTTTTGGCTTTGCACTTAACGCAATATCCTTCGGGCATAAGAGTTTTTCCGCCAAACCACTTCATGCGGTCCCGCGGTGCGGGAAAGCTTACGGGGGGCTGAAAGGGGGCGTCAACAGGCGAATTGGCGCGGATCATTGCAGAAATGAAACCGGATTGTTGCACGGATTTCTCACCAGAGCGCGGACTTCAGTCTTTGTCGATACCCGTATCTTGCCAACGTGATTGGATTGCATCCCGGCGCGATGATCTGACCGTAGCCGTGGGATTTATCCCGCGGTAGGCGCAGGTCATGGACCGGCGTCGCGGAGCGACGCATGAACGTGGTCCGCGACGGACAAATGGTTTGGCGTGCCAAACCGTGGCTTTGAAAGCCACGGCTACCGTCATCCCGTCGCTCCGCGACCTCTAATGGAGAACTCTTAATGGCCTTGGTAATGAAGCAAAACGCCGCTCATTGCACGAAGAGGTTCTCCTTCGGCCATTTGTCCACCGCGGCGGCGGCGCGGTGGAGCGCGGGATCGATGGCTGTATCCGGCAAATCCTTGTCGTCGGAGCGGTGATTGAAGAGTGCGACCCAGCTCAATCCATCCGCGCGGCGCACGAGCAGCGACGATGTGCCGGGCAGACTGCCGTTGTGCCAGTAATTGGCCTTGCCGCTTTGGCCCACGGGACGCACCGACCAACCGCATCCGTAGTAGCTCGCCTCCAATGATCCATTCGCCGTGCGCGAGGCTGGCGGCGGGGGCGGCGCATACATGATTTGAAATGTATCCGGCTTGAGCAACGGGCTGTGAAGCGGATCGTCAAGCGCCGCGGCGAAGCGGGCGAGATCGATGGCGGAAGCGATCCATCCGCCGTGCGCGTCCATCGGTTCGAGGGCGAAGCCGCCATAAGGCCACGGAACTTTTTCGGGCGTGTTCGGGAAAACGCTGTTAGCCATTGCCTCCTGATAATAACGCACTTCGCCGGGCGCTTGTTGGCCGTCGAGAGTTTTGCCGAGGCGCATGCGCGTAATGCCCGCGGGCGCAAGAACGTGCTCCCGCACGAATTGTTCGTAACGCTCGCCTGTCACTTTTTCGATGACGCGTCCGAGCACGCAATACCCGAAGTTCGAGTAGGCGTAGCGAGCGCCCGGCTCGAAATCAAGTTCACGGCCGAGCATATAGCGAATGACGTTCTCAGGCGTCGCAGGCGGCGTGGTGTGAGCGGCGCGGGCGATTTGTGCCGAACGGAACATGGGGTCAATGCTCTTGGCGCGGTCCCATCCGCCGGTGTGCTGGAGCAATTGCCGAATGGTGATGTCCCGCAAGCGCGGTTCGGGATCGCGGATGAACACCACGAGCGGGTGAAGGTTGAGCAGTGAAAGCGCTTTGGTATCGAGCGAGAGGCGTCCATCCTCGATGAGTTTCATGATCGCAACGCCAGTGATCGGTTTGGAGAGGCTGGCGATGCGGAAGAGAGAATCGGGTGTCGCGCGAAGTTGGCGCTCGCGGTTTGCCCAGCCGTAGCCGCGCGCATAAACGAGGCGGCGGTCCTTCACCACGGCGAGCGCGCCGCCGGGAATGTTGCGCGCGGACATGAAGGCATCCATTTCGCGGTCGAAGGCAGTGACGATGGAAAGTTTCTTCGCAGCAGGCGCTTTGGACACGCAGCCTTGAGTGGAAGCGATGGCGGTCAGCGCGGTGGTGGCGATGAAATGGCGGCGGTGCATGTCGAGAACGCTAGGTTGACGGGAAAAGCGGTGCAAGTGCCGGGCGTGGAGACGGAAAGATTAATCTTAATCTCCAGCCTCCTTTCCGGGATTGAGCACCAATAGAAAACAAGGCAGAACAAGCGCGCACATGAATGACATCGCCTTGCGCAGATTTGTGACCGCCGCCGAAAAGGTGGACTTCGTTTCGCCCTGGACCGTCGAGGAATGGCTTTGCCGCTCCGACGTGGTAAAGAACGAGCAACTGCTTTTGGTCCGCGCGAACATGGAGGCGTTTCGCTCGCATCCGTTTCATCATCATCCCACGCGCGAGGAATTGATCTACATCGTGTCGGGCCGCGCGGAGCAATGGGTTGGGAAAACTCATCGCATCCTCGGGCCGGGCGAGATGGCATTCATCCCGATGGGTGAAATTCACGGCACGTACAATCCATTCAACGAACGCCTGGTGTTTCTCGCCATCCTTTCCCCCAGCAACGCGCCGGAGCCAGACATCGTGGATGTCTCGACGGAAGAACCGTGGGCCTCGCTGCGCCAGGGATTTCCGCCGGTCACTTGAACTGTGAACCGCCGAGGGTTTCGACGATGAAGCGCGACATGCCCGCCTCTGCTGCGTTGCGCTGCCGGGTCACGGCGGCGTCGGAAACGATCATTCGGCGCGGACATCCGTGGGTATTCGCCAACAGCATCCGCGAACAGAATCGCGCGGGCACAGCGGGCGAACTGGCGGTGCTCTACGATCGCAACGATCGGTTTCTCGCGATCGGCTTGTTCGATCCAGAGTCACCGCTGCGCATCCGCGTGTTGCACGCGGGCAAGCCGGCGCAGATCAACGAGGCATGGTGGCGCGCGCGCCTCGAAGCTACGGT
>DATHKK010000599.1:0-4771 GCA_035489355.1 Candidatus Limnocylindria bacterium | reverse complement strand
GGTGTTGCCGTAGGTCGGGTAGAAGCCGATGCGGTTCTCGAGCAGTTCCTCGACGATGAAGCGCACTTCCTGCGGCTTCATCGAAGTGCCGCCGCAGAACACGCCGCGGATGCCGGCTTCCCAGAGGTTGACCTGCTCGGCGAGGGCTTCGAGGAGCTTCGGCGTGGTGAAGAGGCCGGAGACTTTGCGGTGCTTGAGAATGGTCGCGGCCTGATCCACGACATGCGCCATGTATTGTTTCGCGACGTCGAACTGCTTGTTGGAAATCACCTTCTTCACGAAGCGAGGATCGAGATCGATGAAGTAGCAGGAACTGCCGCGCACGTTCGCGAGATGCTCAATGGCGAGACGCAGGCGACGCGGGCCGGTCGGGCCCATCATCAGCCAAGCGCCGCCGCGTGGAAAATGTTCGTCGGAGATTTTCTCGCTGAACTCGGAGTAATCGACTTTGTAGTCGTTCCAACCGATGCGTTGCTTGGGCATGCCGGTGGTGCCGCCGGTTTCAAAAATGTTGAACGGCTTGCCCTTGAATTGCGCCGGCACCCAAACCTCCGGCTGCAAGTCGCGCAACGATTCATCCGGGAAATGCGGGAACTTCAGCATATCGGCGAAGGAGTTGATTTCCTTGCGCGGATCGAAATTCTTCTTCGCCCAATCGAGCCAGAAGGGGCAGCCGGTTTCGGGCGTGAAGTGCCACTGGATGATTTCTTTGAGGTGCGCGTCGAGTTGGGCGGCGGCGGCTTTGATTTGGTCTGCGTTCATGTTCAACGTGGGTATTTGAAAGTGGGTTGGTTCAGGTTTGAAGCGTTAAAATTGAAGGCTGTGCGCGTCGAGTCACTGGGTTTTGCCAATGCAGAACAGGTTCTTGTTCCCGCGCAGGAAAATCTTTCCGCCCGCCACCGCAGACGAGGCGCGGTTCTCTTCGCCGATGTCGTTGGTTGCGATCACTTCGAGTTTGTCGCCGGCTTTTATCACATAGCTCTTGCCCGCGCTCGCGAAGTAAATCGTGCCGTCCGGCGTCGCGAAGGGACTGGCCCACGTTGAGACGCCGGGCAAGCGCTCCGTGAAAACCAGTTCGCCAGTGGAGATGCGGATGCACTTCAACGATTCGGGGTTGTGCGTTCGGAAGACTAAATCGCCGATGATGATGGCAGACGACAGGCCTTCGGGGATTTGCGGGAATGTCCACTTGAGATGCGTCTTCGTCACGTCGCCGGTGCCGGTGGGGTCCACGCAGACGGCTTTGCCGCCGCGGCCGCTGTCGGAGAAGACGAGGTTGCGCGCGAAGGCGGGCGAGGACGCGTCGCCGGACGCGGAACACCACCAGATCATTTCACCGCTGTCGGGATTCAGGCTCTCGATAGCTTTGTTTGCGCTCACGAGCATCTGCGCCTTGCCGTTCACATCCACGATGACCGGCGTGCTGTGGGCGTAAATGGCTTGCGGACGCTTCTGCTCCCACTTGATGTCGCCGGTCGCCTTGTCGAATGCGATGAAGCTCGAAGTCTTGTTGTTCTGGTCGCAGTCAAGGATGAGTGTGTCCTTGTGAAGAATCGGGCTGCTGCCCAGCGCCACGTCGAAGTTGTATTGGGTCAAAGCCTTTCGCCAGACGACTTTGCCGTCGAAGTCGAGCGACGCGATGACGGCGGAGCCGAAGACGACGAAAACATTTTTGCCATCGGCGCAGGGCGTGGGCGCGCCGTAGCCGCCGCGCAGGTCTTTGAGAATCCACGGGCCGGGTTCGACGGTGGTGTCCCAGAGCAATTTACCGTCGGCGCGCGCGAAGCAGAGGACGTGATGCTCGACGGGATTGTTGACCGCGCTGGTGACGAACACGCGGTCGCCGGACACAATGGGTGATGAGTAGGGATTGTCGCTCTTCGGCAACGCGGCCTTCCACGCGATGTTCACGTTGCTCTTGGCGTTCCAGGTGAGCGGGAGATTTTGCGCGTCCGTGTAGCCGAGTCCCGTCGGGCCGCGGAATTGCGGCCAGTCAGCAGCGTGGGATGAAATGGCGGTGAGGAAGGCGAGGGCGAGGCAAATGCACAGGCCTGAAAGGCCGCCATTCGTCAGCCCAGGGCAAAGCCCTGGGTGGCGCGTCCAAAAAAATCCCAGCCCTGAAAGGGCAGAACGATTTGCGCGCGCGGGGAGTGACGCCCTTTCAGGGCTAGGGAAATTGGTGGGACGCAAACCCAGGGCTTTGCCCTGGGCTGACGAATGACGCCCCTTCGGGGCTGGGGAAGCCGCGCCGGTTTCAATCCCAAAGGGATTGCAGCGGGCAGCCCAGGGTTGCGAGGCACGAGCTACCCTGGGTGGGCCGGTCAGGAATCCATCAACCCTGAAGGGGTTGAAGCGCGGGGCGCGAAGGGAACAGCGATTAGGCGGCGTGAATTTCATCTGACCAAATCTCAAGCGCCTGAAACAAATTGTCCGTCTGGCATTCGCTATCGGCCAGTGCAGACCTCGTGGCAACCAAGTGACGCAAGAACTCTGCAACAGCGCGCCGCTGTTCTGGCGTGCAAGCCAACAGTCTTTCGTTCTGGTGCCCGTCGTGACAAAGATGGAAAAGCAACTGGCTACCATACCAAGCATGCGGATCGACTTGCTCGGCAAGCGCTAGGCGCACAAGCGCGGGCATGTAGTACGCGAAGCCTTCGTCCGTCGTGAAACAGATCGGATCCCAGCCGGGATTTTCAACATCCTCGATGCGGAGCGTGTGGATGTCGCGTGAACGCAAAACCTCATCGTGCTCGGCACACTCCGGGCAATGCGTGAAGTTCGTGAAATGCTCCGGGCGTCGGCATTCTGCGAACGCCTGCTGAACTGTCTGGAGAATATGGGCATCGGATGGCACAGGCGCGAAGTCATCAGCGATTTGCGCGTCTAGTTTCTCAGGAGTCCGATTATTCATCTGGTAATTTGAACTGTTGCAAATACTCGGAAACTTTCTGCCTTCCAAAGGCGCGAATCAACCTCTCGACTCTGTCCCGCCCTTCGGAGTATCCCACCGCGCCGCCATACGCCTCTTCTGCCCATCCATTCATCATCAGTGCGGATGGGTCGTTAAAATCGATGTCTTTTGCATAGTTCTGCACGGCGATCCACCAGCCTCGGTCGTAGGCGCTCACATAACGCTCGGCCATGCCCAGATCGGGGAACACCGGGTCATTGCTGCCAGCACTCCACTCTTTGGGCAGTCGAATGTGGTGTGCGAGCGTCAATTCTGGTCGGGTGCGAACACAACCGTTCAGCGCAAGGGCTAAAAGGATGAAAGTGATGTGACGCATCGTGAGCGGCCGCTCAGGGTTTCTTCGGTTCGATGTTCAACTTCTGCGGCGAGTCGGTGGTGATGGCGCTGCCGCCGACGGCATAGAGATGCGTCTGGCTCATCACGTACATCACGCCGTTGGCGACCATCGGGGTGCCATAGACGGGCGCGCCGAGGTTGGTCTCGAAGATGGGTTTGTCCTTCTTGGGATCGAAATCCTTCTTCGCCGGGAGAATCACGAAGTCGCCGTCCTCGTCGCCGACATAGACTTTGCCGTCCGCGACGAAGGTGCTGCCCCACATGTGGGCCTTCATGTCATAGACCCAGTTGAGCTTGCCGGTCTCGGCGTCGAGGCAATGGACGAAGCCGGAAAAGTCGCCGACGAAAAGCAGTCCCGTCGCGGGATCGATGGAGACGGTGGAGATGCTGCGGTGGATGCCTTTGTAGTCCCAGATCAAGGCGGTCTTGCTGATGTCGCCGGTCTTGGTGGCGTCGATGCAGGAGAGGCGGCCCACGCCTTCGCCGTGCTCGGGGTCCTGGCCAGTCGGGACGTAGATGCGGTTCTTGTAGAGCACCGGCGTGGCGATGATTTCGCTCGGGCCTTCCGCCGACGGATATTTGTGCGCGGCATCCTTCACTTTGTATTCGGGCGGATTGCCGTCGAACTTCCAGATCACGGGCAGAGTTTCCACGTCGTCCTTTTTCACCGGCTTGGTGTCGAAGGCGTAGCACCAGCCGTCACCGCCGCCGAAGAAGAGCAGGTTCTTGCCGTTGATTTTGCCCATCGAGGGCGAGGCCCATTGGCCATGAAAAATGCGCGGGCCGATGCCGGCATCGTCTTCGGCCACGAGCTTGCCGGACTTCTTGTTGAGCGCGATGAAGCTCGGGGAATTGGGCGAAGGGATGTTCACGTGCGTCCAGTCCTGGCCGTTCGAGGTGCAGGTGAAAATGAGATCGTCAAGGACGATCATGGAGCAATTTGAGGCGTTGTGCGGGAAGACGCCCAACTCATCCATCATGTCGTACTTCCAGATGATGTCGGCGTCGATGTCGGTGACTTCCTCCTTCGCTTTGCCGGGCCCGACGAAGTATTGCGCCTCGTCCTTGAAGTCGCCGTCGTTGCCGTTCTTCAAGCCCTCGGTGTCGAGGCAGAGCACTTCGCAACGGCTGGTGACGACGTAGAGGCGATTGCCCTCGACGACGGGCGACGAGAACATGCCGAGGTTTTCCCAGTCATTCACTTTGCCGGAAGCGAGCTTGGGCACGACGAGCTGCCAGAGCAGTTCGCCGGTTTTCTCATCGAGGCAGAGCAGAATGGAGCGGTCGCCGACGTGCTTCTTGTTGCGCGGCACTTCGTTGTTGGTGCCGACGTAAATTTTTCCATTGGCCACTACTGGGTTGCCGTAGCTCTGCGAGCCGAGCTTGGCGGCCCAGCGCACGTTCTTGGTCGTGGCGAGGTCGATGTCCTCGGTGCCTTGCTTCAGCTTTCCGGGGTTGAACATG
>DATHKK010000598.1:0-3058 GCA_035489355.1 Candidatus Limnocylindria bacterium | reverse complement strand
GACGACATGGTGCCGAAGTTCGTGAAAGTGATGCCGAAGGATTACAAGCGGATGCTCGAATGCATCGACCGCGCGCAGAAGAGTGGGTTGACTGGTGACGATGCGCTCTTGAAAGCGTTCCAGGACAACATGAGTGAAGTGGCGAAGGCGGGGAAGTGAGAGGCGAGGCCGCATGAAGAGCCTTACCGAAATCAAAACCGAAGTTGACGGCTTGGCAATAATGATTGGAGCGACCGACCATCATTCCCTGCCGACGTATGGCCGCACTGAGGATGGCGCACGTCCGCATATTGAGGTCGATGCGCGAGGTTATCACTTCGTCGTTGTCGAGCGCGGACAAGAGCAGTCGCGCTTCACAACTCAGGATCTCGACGACCTACTCTATAAGATTTTCCAGACGGTCACGTTCAGTCTCGCCTGTGAATATGAACTGGCTCATCGAGTTGAAACGCTAGATTGCCGAAGAATGGGATTTCAGCGGCAAGTCGAGTTGCTTTCACAGCTTTCGGAAAGATGGGGTAAGCGCGAAACTGAAGAGCACGAGCGGATTCTCGAAGAACATCCATTTGACGACTGCTCAGGTGTTAGAGCGACTTTGACGAGAGAACTGCGAGCAGAAGGCCACGCGCCTGCGACCGCGTGGCAAAAGGCGTGCGAGCGTTTTCCACTACCAGTTGAATAATGAGCGTCTGGCCAAATGAACAGAAGCGAGTCGTAGCTTTGGCGAAGCGGCGTAAACGCCGCGCCACGGAGCGCAGGCTTCAGCCCGCTTCCGCTCCGAGCGCGGCTGTGGGCAACGCCCCAGCCGCAGCGCCTTCGCCTCGCTCAACGCCTCTGGATTTCCCAACGCGCCCTGACTCTGCGCCCGCGCTGCGGCTGATGCTCCGCACACAGCCGCGCTCCGAATCCCTTTCGGGGAGCGCACGCGCCCTCGCGTGCGGTGTTCCGCGCCCTCGCGGAACACCGGAGAACGCGAACATTTTCTACCCGTCCAAATTCTCGAACGCCTCACGCCGACCCGCGAGGGCGCGAGTCGAAACACGCGAGGGCGCGTGTGCTCCCCGGAAAGTCGCGGAGCGACTTCGCGATGGTAGCCGTGGGCTTCAGCCCACGGTTAAGGACGAGCGAGAATTGCGTCGCGTAGCGACGGCTGAAATCCGATCCACCGAGACAATCAATCGTCGCTACGCGACGAACAATTCTTCCGATGCCAAACCGTGGCCTGAAGCCCACAGCTACCATCGCGCCCTCGCTACGCGAGGAAATGCTGTGCGCGCAGAGGCACCCATTCATTTCAAGATGCGCCCACATTTCGCCAACACACCTTCATCGCATCGCGCCGTCCCGTTGAAGGTTGGAGCTTGGAATCTATTTGGGATTTGGTGTTTCGACCATTCGCTCCAACACCATCGTTGCGTCGCCACCTTCCCCTCGTTCACAATAGAAACGAAATTTTAATCAACATGGGCAAGCCCACAGGATTCATGGAGTTCAAGCGCGAGTTGCCGGCGGACCAGCCGGAGCTGCAGCGCATCGCGCATTGGAACGAGTTCCACGAGCACATGCCAGAGCCGAAGCTCAAGCAGCAGGGCGCGCGGTGCATGGATTGCGGCGTGCCGTTCTGCCATACGGGCAAGCTGCTCGCGGGCATGGCGTCAGGCTGCCCCATCAACAATCTCATCCCTGAGTGGAACGATCTCGTCTATCGCGGCCAATGGCAGGAGGCGCTCGAACGCCTCTTCAAGACGAACAATTTCCCCGAGTTCACCGGACGCGTTTGTCCCGCGCCGTGCGAAGGCTCGTGCGTGCTCGGCATTAATGAGCCGCCGGTCACGATCAAGAACATCGAATGCGCCATCATCGACAAAGGCTGGGATGAAGGCTGGGTGCAACCGTTCACACCCGCGACGCGCACCGGCAAGAAGGTCGCCGTCGTCGGCTCCGGTCCCGCGGGACTGAGCGCAGCCGAGCAACTCAACAGCGCCGGCCACGATGTGACTGTCTTCGAGCGCGCCGACCGCATCGGTGGACTGCTCATGTACGGCATCCCGAACATGAAGCTGGACAAGGAGAAGGTCGTGCAACGTCGCGTGGATTTGATGGCCGCCGCCGGAATCAAGTTCGTGACCAACACTGAAATCGGCAAAGACCTTCCCGCTGACAAGTTGATGAAGGATTTCGACGCCGTGGTGATTTGCACCGGTGCGACCAAGGCCCGCGACTTGCCCATCGAAGGCCGCCAACTCAAGGGTGTTCACTTCGCGATGGAATTTCTCACCGCGAACACCAAGGCGCTGCTCGACCGGCACAAGAACGGCAACTTCATTGACGCGACGGGCAAAGATGTTGTCGTCATCGGCGGCGGTGACACCGGCACCGATTGCGTCGGCACCTCGATGCGCCACGGCTGCACGAGTCTCGCACAATTGGAAATCTTGCCCAAGCCCCCGCTGCATCGCGCGCCCGACAATCCGTGGCCGCAGTGGCCGAAGACCTATAAGCTCGACTACGGCCAGGAAGAAGCCGCGGCGAAATTCGGCGCCGACCCGCGCGTTTATCTCGTGACCGCGAAGCGCTTCCTCGCCGACGACCACGGCCACGTCAAAGGCGTGGAAATCGTGGACGTGCAATGGGAACGCAACGACAAAGGCCAGTTCATCCCGAAGCAGATGGCCGGCACCGAACGAGTCCTGCCCGCACAACTCGTCCTGCTCGCGATGGGATTCCTCGGACCCGAAGACATCATCGCGCAACAACTCAACGTCACCCGCGACGAACGCTCCAACTACAAAGCCGACTACGGCAAATACACGACGAACATCCCCGGCGTCTTTAGCGCCGGCGACTGCCGCCGCGGCCAGAGCCTCGTCGTATGGGCCATCAATGAAGGACGCGAAGCCGCCCGCGAGTGCGATCGGTATCTGATGGGCACGACGGTGTTGCCGTAGGCGTTCCGGCTTAACTCAAACTTCACATCGGCAGAGCATTATTCATCAATGCTCCGCTGTTCTGTTCATCTATCCTGCGTCGCTGCTGCGTGCAGTTGTCGCGCGAGGAG
>DATHKK010000597.1:0-2712 GCA_035489355.1 Candidatus Limnocylindria bacterium | reverse complement strand
AGTTGACTAATACCGACGCGCGGAGCGACGCGCCCCACCTTTGACGTTTGTCGCATCCGGAAATGGGTTTTGACTGTCGCGGCTCTTTTGCGAATCTTTCGCGCATGAAATTCCCGCGTTTTTTTTCGCTCCTGATCGTTGCGACTGTGTTTGCCTTTTCCCTCCGCGCTGCTGACAAGAAACTCACGGTGGGCTTTTCCCAGATTGGCGCCGAGAGTGCGTGGCGCACCGCCGAGACAGAATCGATTCGCGGCGAAGCGACCAAGCGCGGCGTGAACCTCCGCTTCTCGGACGCGCAGCAGAAACAGGAAAACCAAATCAAAGCCATTCGCGCGTTTCTGGCGCAGGGCGTGGACGCGATCATTCTCGCCCCCGTGGTGGAGACGGGCTGGGAGCCGGTGCTCAAGGAAGTGAAGCGCGCGAAGATTCCCGTCATTCTCGTGGACCGCGGCATCAACGTTTCTGACGAATCTCTTTACACCACGTTGATTGCTTCTGACTTCGTCGCGGAAGGCCGCCTCGCCGGTGAGTGGCTGGCGAAGAAATTGAATGGCAAAGGGAACATCGTCGAGTTGCAGGGCACGCCTGGCGCGGCACCCGCCATCGATCGCAAGAAAGGCTTCGAGCAAGCCATCGCGAAAAATCCAGGACTGAAGATCATCAAGTCACAGACCGGCGAATTCACCCGCTCGAAGGGCAAGGAAGTGATGGAGGCGTTCCTCAAAGCCGAAGGCAAAAACGTCAACGCCGTTTACGCGCACAACGACGACATGGCGCTCGGCGCGATTCAGGCCATCGAAGAAGCGGGGTTGAAGCCCGGCACCGACATCATCGTGGTGTCCATCGATGGTGTGAAAGGCGCGTTCGAGGCGATGGTTGCTGGTAAATTAAACTGCACCGTTGAGTGCAATCCGCTGCTCGGGCCGGCAGCGTTCGACGCCATCGAAGCCGTGAAAGTTGGCCGGACTGTGCCAAAGAAAACCATCGTGAAGGACGAGGTGTTCGATCAGTCCGTGGCGATGGATGTGATTGGGAGCCGCAAGTACTGAGTGATGAAAAGCCAGCGCGCAGCAATGTTGGTGTTGCTGATCGCGGCGCTGTTCGCGACGGGTTGCGCATCTTCCCCGAAATCCGTTTCGCGACGAGTCACAGCGGAAACGCTCTTGGCTTGCAGCACGGTATCGCCCATCCAACTTGAGCAGCGATTGGACGCGAAACCACAGCACGAGTTTACTGCGAAACGCGGCGGTCACGTGAACCGATGTGTCAGCTATCGATTCGAACAAGAGCACGGCAGCTATTCGCGGTATTTCGTTTTCACAAACGAAATGCTCGCAAAGATTTGTGCGCGTCCGGCGTTCGGCTTCGAAAGAGTGGCTGGGAGCGAGCGGCCCCAATACGGCGATCCAGAAGCGCGCATGGCAACTGTGTTGAGCGCCATTGATCCCACGGGCAATGGCCTCGTCGAATCGATACCGCGCTTTCCCGCACAGAAGGGATCGGAACCGATGAACGTTTTGTCTGCCTTTATCTTCACCGCTCCGTTGTGGCTGATGGCGGCAGACGAAGCCGGATACGAATCCAGATTGTTGGCCCAGAAATTCAATCTGCAGCGCGTAAGAATCGGGAACCGTGTGGACGAAGTGGAAGCTGTTTTTGGAGATGCTGCTCTAATCGAACCGCACGGCGATGGACGAGAATTTCGTTACTATGGTTCGATAATCCGCGGGGCAAACTCGGTGGCGTGGATGTTGGTTGTTTACGAGAATGGTGCGGCGGTTCGGGTGTTCACCAACGACTTCTTCGACAAGAACAAAGTCGCGGAGTTTGAGAGAGCGCGATTTCAGCGAACAAAATCAGGGAGCGCGCCGGACTAAGCAATATTCAACGGATGCGCGCGCTCTTTCAGCGGAAATGCCACGCGGGTTTTGCTCAATGCGGCGTGATAAACACCCATCACCATTTCGACCGCCCACGCTCCGTTGCGCTCACTGCATTCCGGCTCGCGATCTTTGGCGATCGCGTCCAGCCAATCGCCGACCGGCCCGAGATTATGTTCGGGCGGTGACTTGATCAGCGCCGGGTCCAGCGGCTTCCATTCATCGGTCTTGCCCGTGGCTTTCCATTCGGTGGAGTGGCGGACAAAAACGTTGGGGCTGATGTCGCAGTTGACGCGCACCGCGCCTTTGCTGCCGAGCAATTCAATGCCCCAATGCCCCACGGTTTCGCGCAACTTCGCTGAACTGGTGAACGTGCCGCCAATTCCATTCGGAAATCCAAATTGCGCGGACACTTCATCGCCTGCGACCACACCCACATTGTCTTTTACGAGGCGACCATCACTCGCGACGACATCGCGTCCTTTCCAAAGCACGCGCGCCGTACACCATCGCGGGTCGCCGGCGAACAGCCGCATCAGATCGAACACGTGTGAACCGAGCACCATCATGTCTTCACCGCCGGCGCGGGCATCTTGTTTGCCGAAAGCGCGCATCTCCACGAGTTCGCCAATGAACCCTTCGCGCAGTGCCGCTTTCAACCGGAGGACCACGGGCATCATGCGCATGGTGTGTGCGACAGCGATCCTGAGTTTGCGCTGGCTGGCTTCCCGAAGAAGCTCGTCCGCTTCCGCCGGCGAAGTGGTGAAAGGCTTCTCGCAATAAACATTCGCGCCCCACTGGAGCGCAGCGAGGATCACGTCGTGATGTTGGT
>DATHKK010000596.1:0-2446 GCA_035489355.1 Candidatus Limnocylindria bacterium | reverse complement strand
CTCAGCTCCAGCGCGGCTTGCGCCTGCTTGAACTGAGCTTCAGTGGACTCCAATTCGGACGGACGTTTGCCTTTCTTCGCGTCTTCCAGGCTGGCGCGGGCTTGCGCCAACCGGCGTTCCGCTTCGTCGCGCGCGGCCTTTTCCGGCGTACTATCCAACACGAAGAGCACATCGCCCACTTTCACTTGGGCACCGCGCTGCACTGCGAGTTTTTCCAATTCACCCGCCAGCGGCGAAGCCACGTAAAGGAATTCGCCTTCGATGTAGCCTTGCAACCGATTGGACGGCTGGCGGTCGCAACTGGCGAGAACGCTAAGCATCGCGATCGCTCCCGTGCAACGAATCAACTGCCGACAGAAATTTTGTCCCCCACCATTCCAATTCATGATGATTTCGTCTTTCTCTTCCGCGTGATCGCACCTTCGAGAACAATGCGCGTGATGGCCATGAATCCAGTCTTCGGCGTGAGACCGAGTTCCTCGATCTTTCGCGGATTCATAATCGCCTGCACGGCCCCGAGCAGAATCTCGATGATGAGATTGACCGGGATGTCTTTGCGAATTAGCCGGGCCTTGCGCCCCTCTTTCATGATCTTCCCAAAGTAGCGCCGAATGATTTCGCGTCGCCGACTCTCGATGAGTTGAAACATCTCGGGCGCTTCCCGCCGAATGTCGCGGATGAACGGCGGCTGAATTTCGCCCATGTGCCCTTGCAGACAAACAAGGAGTTGGTGCAGCGCGGTCAGAAATTCAGAGGAGTCAGCCGAGGTGATGCGTTCCAGGTCCGTCTCTACGTCGTGAAATTTATCGAGCAACACGGCCTCCAACAGTTCGGTTTTGCTGGAGAAGGATGCATAGAGCGTTTTCTTGCTCATCCCGAGTTCCGCCGCGAGATCATCCATCGTTACGCCGCGAAAGCCGTGGGCCAGAAAATGTTGCCGCGCGCCCGCGATGATTCGTGACCGCGGAGAACTTTCTGCCTCCATTTCCTTCTTCCTGGCGCGTCTGACTGTTCGCTGACTCCCGCTCCTCATATACTTAGGAAACTAAAGTGGTATCTACAGTTTCCAAGTGTCAAGGCAGAGTTCCGGTCAGGGAGGAAAAAGAGAATATGTCAATTTTCGGGAGTCTTTCCCCGTGGTAAGCCGAACCGGCGCCCGCCGCGCCGGTGACGAGATTTACCTCGCACACTTCGTACGTCATGACGCCGGTGATTGCTTCGGTGAGGGCGTGACCGCGCGCGAGGCTGAGGCCGGGATTGGATCCGAATCTTGCGCATGGCATCGCCGTTGAATTCCGGCGCGCCGTGGATCTTGGCTGTGAGCAGCAAGCCAGTCATGAGGGCTGGCCCTTTCGTTCCGATGAAACTGTCGGTCACGGCGCCAAGCTGGTCCTGCAATCCATTGCGCACGCGAAAAGCTCTTCCGCCGGCGCTGCGTCCCAGGAAATGACGAGCGTCCCGCCGCCGCGCTTCAACGCGAAGGCACGTTGATCTTCGTTCGAGGTAAAATTTCGGAACGGCGCGAGCAGGAAAGAGCGGAACCGCCCCGCGTCCGCGTCTGCTTTCGCGAGCAGATTTTTTCGAGCAGATAATTAAAGAACGACTGGGTGGGATCCTGCGCGTCGTGCGGCGAGCGTCCGCTGCGCCGTGCAAACGCGTAGAGCGGATACCAGTAAGCACGGCACAGTGCCTCGAGCGCGTGTTGACTGCTCTGTCCCTCCTGTGCCGCCAGCTTCACCGAGCTCCAATGGGTCGTCGCAAATGCGCTGTCACTGCTCTTCGGCCAGCGCCAAATCCGTTCATGCGCGAGAGGGTGACATCAAATTCAAAACCCGGCAATCGGTGGGCGACCCGTGAGGTGCGTGGAGCGGCCACATCTGACATTCCTGTGAAAGTCGCTCCCACAGCGTTTCGGCCTGTTCCTGATTCCACGATTCACGGCTCATTCAGGCGGTGATGGGAAACCGCGAGGTTCTCGCTTTCCAAGCGGGGGCCGTTGAAGAATGGTCGCGACGGAAAGATGCACAATGGCATGAACACCACGGATGCTTCGTCGATGTCCCTGGACACGATGCGCTTCCAACTCGCCGCCGGGCCGCGCGTGAACGACGACTGGCGGCGTTGGGGGCCGTATCTTTCCGAGCGGCAATGGGGAACGGTGCGCGAGGACTATTCGCCCGGCGGCACGGCGTGGGAATATTTTCCGCACGAGCAGGCGCGCAGTCGCGCTTATCGCTGGGGCGAGGATGGCATAGCGGGCATTTCCGACGATCGACAACGGCTCTGTTTCGCGGTCGCGCTTTGGAACGGCAAAGATCCCATTCTCAAGGAACGTTTCTTCGGCCTGTCGAACAGCGAGGGCAATCACGGCGAGGATGTGAAGGAACTCTATTGGCATCTCGACGCCACGCCGAGCCACTCCTACCTGAAGATGCTCTACAAGTAT
>DATHKK010000595.1:0-2315 GCA_035489355.1 Candidatus Limnocylindria bacterium | reverse complement strand
CCAGAGGAAAGCAATTTGGTGCGCCGCAATCGGTGCGCTCTTTTGGGCCGTCAATCCGTTGCGCGTGGAACCGGTCGCGTGGGCTTCGGCCCGCATCTACGGCGTCGCAGTTTTGTTTGTTCTCGTATGGCTGATTTGCTGGTTGCGTTCGCACTCGGCATCAACACCGGGCGAGCGCCGCTTCTATGCGTGGGCGGCTTTGGGAGCTTACGCGGCGTCGCTGCTTACTTATCCCCTGGCGTTATTTGCCGTCGTGATTCTCCTCGCCTTGGACGTGTTTCCGCTGCGGCGCGCGCCGGCGCATTGGAGCCGATGGTGGCAACGTGATTCCTGGAAATTATGGCGCGAGAAAATTCCGTTCTTCCTGATCTCAGGCGTTGTCCTCGCGTTGACCATGGCCGTTCGCATCGGCTCGGACGAACGTTACCGTCCGGCGACGCTGGCGGAATTCGGCCTGATGAACCGAATCATGCAAGCGGGATATCTGATCGCGTACTACGTGTGGAAGCCGTGGGCGCCTTTGGATCTCGCTGCCGCGTACCCGACGCTCCATGCCTTTGCTCCCGCGAATCCTGTCTTTCTCCTCAGCGCCGGCTTTGTGGCTGCGGCCAGCCTCGCGGCACTCATTTGGTATCGCCGTCAGCCTGGACTGGCTTCCGTGTGGTTCTGTCACCTGATCATTTTAGTCCCCGTTCTTGGCCTCAGTGAATATCCGCATTCAGCCTTCGATCGTTACAGCCACCTGCACGGCTTGTTGTGGTCTGGTGTGATCGCCGTTGGATTGTCTGCGCTCTGGACTTGCCGTCCCCGACGCTATTTCGCAGCAGGAGCACTTGCCGCCGCCTGCGCTGCCTTCGCGTTTCTTTCCTACGCTCAAGTTCCGACCTGGAAGAACACTCGCAGTCTTTACAACACCATCGTTTCGCGCTTCGGCGAGCATCCCGGTCGCGGACGTTTCGATGAGGTGCTGGCCATGCAACACTTGCAGGCTGGCCAGACGAACCAGGGCATCACGTGTCTCTCGAACGCGGTTTATTACGATGCGCGGCGCAAGGATCGCCACATCTACATCGAGGCTGTGATTCCCCGGAGCGAGCGAAAACTGGCTGACATTTTTACTGCACAGGGGGATTTTTCCAACGCCGTGTCCCACTTGGAAGGAGCACTGCGAACGGAACCTGAGATCGATCAGTTCACCGCTTTGTCGCTTCAGTATAGCGCCACGTTGACAAAGCTCGGTCGTGAGTCTGAAGCCGAACCTTGGCTTCGCAGAGCCATTGAAATTTCGCCCGACGACGCCTCGCTGCATAAGGAACTGGGTGTCGTCTTGCAAAAGCTCGGCCGGAATGTGGAAGCGCGCGGGCACTTCAAAGAAGAGCAACGGTTGAACGCCGCAGCGTCTTTGCAAACGAAGGTTCCTGCGGGATCGAGCGACGCCAGTCTTTGAGGGAGTAGAACTGGGGACTGGAAGATCCCGAACCGAACCTACGGAGAGGAATGTCTGCGCCGCATAGCGGGCGTGGGCATTCGCGTTTTGGCTTGTCGCTGGCCCAGCGAACCGGTTTCTTCAACCCCACTCACAATGAAACCATTACGCATCGGACTTATCGGTTACGGCTTTATGGGCCGGACGCACTCGAACGCTTTCACGCAGGTCAAAAATTTCTTCGATCTGGAATATCAACCTGTTCTCAAAGCCGTTTGTGCGCGCGATGCCGAGAAGGCGAAGGCGTTCGCGAAGAGGTGGGGTTACGAATCGATCGAAACGGATTGGCGCAAGCTCATCGCGCGCGACGACATCGATGTGATCGATGTGGCGGCGCCGAACAATGTCCATGCGGAGATCGCCATCGCGGCGGCCAAAGCGGGCAAGGCGATTCTGTGCGAGAAACCGCTTGGGTTGAATGGACCGGAAGCGGAGAAGATGGTGGCAGCCGTGGAAAAAGCGAAGGTGCCGAACATGGTTTGGTACAATTACCGTCGCGTGCCGGCCGTGACGCTCGCCAAACATCTCATCGACGAAGGCCGCCTGGGCCGCATCTTCCACTATCGCGCGAAGTTTTTGCAGGACTGGACCATCAGCGCCGATCTTCCGCAGGGCGGAGCAGGCTTGTGGCGCCTTGATGCCAAGGTCGCAGGCAGCGGCGTGACGGGCGATTTGCTGGCGCATTGCATCGACACCGCGATGTGGCTGAACGGCTCCATCGATACGGTGACGGCGACGACCGAGACATTTATCAAGCAACGCAAACACACGCTTACCGGCAAGGTGGAGAAGGTGAGTATCGACGACGCCAGCCTGTTCCTCGCGCGCT
>DATHKK010000594.1:0-2180 GCA_035489355.1 Candidatus Limnocylindria bacterium | reverse complement strand
GATTTACCCAAGAGTTAACGAACACGCGCGGAGCATAGAGACGAAGGAAAGCGAGTCAAGTGAACCGCCACAAGGCCCCATTACCGTTGGAATTTGGGTTCAGGAACTCGATGACACTCAAATGGATCAGCCGGCGTCTGGAGGTAAGCGCATGGACGCACTTGAACAAACGGCTCTATGAATAGCAAAAGGCGACCAGTTGAAGAAACTCGGAATTGCCCGTTACTTTACTTTTATGAAAGACCAGCCCAAAAGCGCGAACCTGTTTGCCGCGTGGCTAGAGTGATTGCCAAAAATCATTTCCGGATGGTGCAGGCGGAAGCGGTTTTGGCCGGCTGGTCGATGAAGCTTTTGAGGGCGGTGCAGAGCCGCTCGGTCAATTCCTCGGACGTGCGGGCGCAGAAGTCCCAGAACCAGTCTGCCTTCACCCGCAGCCACAACCGTTCGATCGGGTTGAAGTCCGGCGAATAGCCCGGCAAAAACTTCGGCTCGAAATGGTGCCACTGGAGCCGCGCGGCTTTGTGCCACGAGGCGTTGTCCAGGATGAACACTTGCCGCACGCCTTCCTTTTTGGGCACGGCCTTGGCCATTTCATCGAGAAAGAACTGGAACACGTCGGTGTCCACCCCGTCGACGATGAGACTGAAGAGCGCCCCGCTCTGCGGGGCCACCGCGCCGATCACATTCTGCCGGAGGTGATCGCCCAGATACGGCACGGTGCGTGGCTTTCCCGGCTGCACCCAGCGGCGGCGCGGACGCGGGTCGCCTTCGAAGCCCGACTCGTCACCAAACCACAGTTCGACTTTGGGATCGGCACAGAGGGCGCGCAGTTCCTCCTGAAATTTCTTTCGCTCCTCTTCGTTCTGTCGCTCGGGCCAGGGCTGGGGCACGCGCAAATGAAAGTTCAGTTCATGCAGCCAGCGCACGGCGGTGCGGTAGCCCAGTTCGAGGGAAAGTTGTTCTTTCAAGTAGCCGTGAATCTTGACCCCGGTCCAATGCACCTGGCCGGCCGTGGCGGGATTTTCCAAAACGGGCACGAGCAGATCGCGCACGCGCTCCAGTTTGACTTTGCGCGGGCGTCCTGGCCGGGCCCGGGTGATGAGTGCGTCAATGCCGCCACGATTGAACATCTCGATCCACAGCCGCACCATCCGCTCGGTGCGACAGAACTGCTGACAAACCGTGGCCCGGCTGATCCCCAGGAGCAACGAGCGGATGGCGTTGAGCCGGATGTAACTGCGTTTGTTGGGCGCGGCCTCCATGGCCACGCGCAGTTCCTCGGGCGTGGCGTTCTCCGGGTTAGGATGTCGTTCCGGTTTGCGCAACCCCCATGTTCAACCACATCGTACGTGCGCGTACCAGTACAAAATGATGCTATCCGGAAATTATTTTTGGCAACCGCTCTAGACACAGGCCGTTTGTTGCTGCAGTCGGTTTCCTTCAACTTCGTGTAACGATGGCATCAATCTTTCCTTTGCGGTCATCGGCCTTTGCGTGATGCTCCGCCGCCGTGAATCGCGCAGTATTTTTGGATCGGGACGGCACTCTTATTGAGGAGAAGAACTATCTGCATCGTTTCGAAGATGTTGTCATTTATCCCACCTCCGGCGGCGCGCTGAAGCGATTACAGGACGCCGGTTTCAAACTTTTTATGGTGACTAATCAATCCGGGGTCGGGCGCGGAATGTTCACCTTGGAAGACGTCCGTAAGGTAAACGAACATCTCTGCGGTAAATTGGCCGGAGACGGTGTGCAGTTCGAGAAAATCTACATCGCGCCGGAAGCTCCTGATGCGCCGAGCCGCGGGCGAAAGCCTTCGCCCCAATTTCTCTTCGATGCGCGCGCTGAGTTTGGCATCGACCTGGCGCAGAGTTATATGATTGGCGACAAACTGATCGACTTGGAGTGCGGTTGGAATGCTGGAGTCAGAGCCAGCCTTCTCGTTCGAACGGGTTACGGCGCGAAGCTGGAGAAAAGCGGCGAGTTAAAAGGCGCACCGGTAGTCGATGATCTGGCGGCGGCAGCGCGTTGGATTTTGTCGCAACCATAAAACAAACGGGTTTGCACGGAGAGCGTTCACTTAATTCTTTCAACTCCTTGAGAGGGAGAAACATTTGTCTGCCGAATGGGAGCGTTGGGCGAAGGTAAAAGATCGGCGGTCTTCAACAGGCGACAAAATT
>DATHKK010000593.1:0-2138 GCA_035489355.1 Candidatus Limnocylindria bacterium | reverse complement strand
CGACACGCGCATCGTCACCGCGGCCGCGCCCGCTTATATCGATCGACATGGGCGGCCTGCGAAGCCCGCGGATCTTGCAAACCACGTGTGCATCCAGGTGCGCGATCCGCACACCGGCCAGCCGTTCCCATGGGAGTTCCAGCGCGGCCGGATATTGATCGAAGCACCGACTTCGGGGCGACTGGTCGTGAACGAGGTCGGGACAATCCTCGGCACGTGTCTCTCCGGCTTCGGCATCGCACAGATCAAGGCTCTGGGCATACAGGAATTGCTGAACGATGGTCAGCTGATCGACCTGTTCCCGGATTGGCCCGACGAGCTGTTTCCGCTTTACGCGCTGTATCCGTCGCGTCACCTGCCCGCGGCGAAAGTTCGTGCCTTCGTTGACTTCGTGATCGCAACCATTGGGCCAAGGGCGCGGCAATCGGTTTAATGCGCGTGGCAATTCCATTCGCTCGGTTGAGCCACCGCGCGAGCTGCGAAAACCGCTACGGCCGCAGTCTCAGGAGTAGCGGTCGCACATGGCAATATGCCGGCAGCGTGCGTCCTCATTCAAAACCGCTGGAGAAAATCTCTTCTGACGTCGCACTGCAGTTGCGGCACCACCGATGCACCTCGCTCATTACTCCGAGCGCTACTTGATAAGGAGACGGCTTTCCTTCTTGCCAATCTTGATTGCCGCAGCGAACCATCGCGGTTGGCGTCCACGGCCTGACCAGGTTTCTTGGCTATTCGCCGGATTGCGGTACTTCGGTTTCACTTTGCCGCGCTTGCTCTTACGGGCACGCACGCTGTGTTCCATCAGATCCGCGTAGTCTAGACCTTCCGAGGTGATCATCGCCATGACTTTGTCACGCACTCGGGCGACCTTCTCAAGTTGGATTTCAGCGAGACGGGCTTGGATGCGTCCCATCAGCGCAGTGAGTTGCGGTTCCTTCAGTTTCGAAATATCGATGGTCAATATTGTTCTCCTGGCTGCAAACGACGGTGACATTGCGCGAAAAGCATACAGCGGTTTGAGCGGGGGCATGTCTGAGGCAATGCCCGGCTCGTAGGCTCTGAAACTTCGCCCCAGCGCCCGCACACTTCGAATTTGAGGGGTTGCGACACTCGCGGCCGAGGCGCGAAGCGTAAACCCAATCTAGATGCCTGCACTACAATGGTAAACGGAACTTTGCGGGGCATCCGGTGCCACTAGATATCCTCATTCCCGTGCTCGTCGTAGCAGCCGTGCTGGTGCTGCTGAAATTCGTTCTGTCTTCCAAGGCGCGAACATCAACGAACCTCCGCTACAAGCGGATTGATTTGTTCAATAGCACGGAGCACGCCTTCTTGATTGCGCTGCGCAAGACGGCGCCTTCGCACATAGCGGTCTTGGCGAAGGTCCGCGTCGCGGATATCGTATCTGCGCAGGGCAATGACGTTGCGGCGTTCAACCGCATTGCCCGAAAGCACGTCGATTTCGTGCTTTACAACCTGCAGAATCGATCTGTCCTTCGCGCCATCGAGCTCGATGGTCCGACGCACGCGTCCAAGCGAGGCGTCAAGTCCGATAACGTCAAGAACTCTTGTTTTGCTAGCGCGCGCTTGCCGCTTACGCGCGTTTCGGTCGCGGATTGGAATAAGCCAGAAACGCTGCGTTCTCTCTTCGAAGCACCGTCCGAAGCATCGGTGGAAATGCACTCGCGCGTTGGAAACATCGGTGCTGGGGATCACGCGTCGAGGGGGCCATGAACTTGTCCTTTTGGTATGTGCTGGTGACCGTCTTGACTGCGTCGCCAGAAGCCGTTTTTTCCGAAGGTGACCTAGATGCTGCCTTCGGAACAGGCGGTATGCAGATCATCGGCTCGTCTCAAGGCAGTTCGTTCGGAGTAACTCCGCCACTCGTACAAGCCGACGGAAAAATCGTCGTTTGTGGATCGGGCTTATCCACCGACGGGACGCACTTCGCTGGGTTTGTCTACCGTTTGAATCCCGACGGCAGCCCCGACGTGCAGTTCGGCGAGTCCGGTCGCGTTGAACTCGCAACCAACTTTATTGCTCCGCCCTGCACCGCATGGGTTCTTCAGCGAGATGAAAAAATAGTCCTTGCAATGATCAACGGCATCGACGCGACTGTTCCGATCACCGACGAAGAG
>DATHKK010000592.1:0-4138 GCA_035489355.1 Candidatus Limnocylindria bacterium | reverse complement strand
CTGACACGCGCCCCCCGGGAGTTTGTCGCTGGGGAATATCCATTGGCATTCGCGCATCTTACTCTTAAATTCCGCGCTCACGTTCATGCGGCAGTTCATCACGATTGCGATAAACACTTTTATGGAACTGGTCCGGCAGCCGATTTTTCTGCTGCTGACCACCGCCTCCGCCGTGTTCGCCGTTTTTCTCGCCAGCGTTCCTTATTTTGGCTTCGGCGACGACCCGATCCTCGTGAAGCAATCCGTGCTCGCCATCATGCTGCTGGCCGGATTGCTGGGCGCGGTCTTGAGCGCGAGCAGCACGCTGGCGCGTGAGATTCGCACGGGCACCGCGCTCTCGGTGCTCTCCAAACCCATCGGGCGCGCGCAATTTCTCCTCGCGAAATACACGGGGCTGGCCGCGGCACTGGCCGTGCTGAATTACGTCAACATGGTCGCGGCGTTGCTGGCCAGCCGAATCTCCTTTGATGCCTATGGCTCGGCGGACCTGCGAGCACTCGCAATTTTTTTTAGCGCGCTTGTCATCGCTTACGTGGTCGGAGGCTTCGCCAACTATTTTCTGCGCCGACCTTTCGTTTCGGACGCGCTGTTTGCCGTCGTGATCATGGTGACGATCGCGTTCCTCATCATCAATGCGCTGCCCAAGAACAATCCTGACGCCTCCGCCGGCGGCGTGACCGACTGGCGGATTATTCCCGCGTCGATTCTTGTCTTGTTTGCGCTCTGGATTCTGGCCGGGCTGGCGCTCGCCTGCTCGACACGGCTGGAAACGATTTCCACGCTGGCGATCTGCTCAGGCTTTTTTGTTCTCGGCCTGATGTCAGATTACGTTTTTGGCACACGCGCGCGCGATGGCGTTTGGTGGGCGCACATCCCTTACGCGGCGCTGCCGAACTGGCAACTCTTCTGGGGTGGTGATGCGCTCATCGGCACGAAGTCGATTGCGTGGGGACGTTATCTCGGCTCGTCGTTTGGTTACACGGTGTGCTACGTCGGCGCTGCGCTGTGCGTGGCGCTGTGCCTTTTTGAAGATCGCGAGTTGGGCTGAAATAAGATGGAACAGAATCGAACCAAGCTGACTTTGGTGAATCTGCTCGCGCTGCTGATTGCGGGCGGCGTCGGCCTCGCCATCGCGCGGTCCACGCACGTGCTTTCAGCGTACGTCGCGCTCTGTTTTCTCGGCATCGGTTTTCTCGTCACGCTGGTCAGCTATTTCCAGATGCGGCTCGTCGAGCGCGAGCGGCTGGAGCGGCTCGAATACGACGAACTGACCAAGTCGCCTTCCGCCTCCGCGCTGTTCAACAAGGAAGAGAATGCGGCGTTGCCTGCGCGTCGATCGCGCGAGCAGTTCGAAAAGTTTTTCATTCCCGGCTTCACCGTCGCGCTGCTTCTGGCTGAAGCGGCAGGTGTCTTTTTTCTTTGGCGGTGGCTCAACAAGCCGGCGGCGCCATTCCAACAGCCGCTATTCGCGCTCGTCGTTTTCGCGCTGCTGGCTCTTGTGCTCTTCTTGCTCGGCCGTTTCTCCGCGACACTGGTGCGTTTGGAAAAGAACCGACTGCTCCAGCCGGTCGCGTCATTCGTGCTCGCGAGCGGCTACCTTTGCGCCATTGTTTCGGCAGCAATCGTCGCGACATACTCCGGCGTCTCGCGCGTCGATCTGTATGTCGCGCGTGCGCTCATAATTCTGCTCGGCGCGCTGGCGATCGAAACGCTGCTCACGCTGTTGCTGGAGATTTACCGGCCGCGCGTGAAGGGTCGCGAGGCCAGGCTGCTCTACGACAGCCGCTTTATCGGCTTGCTGTCGCAGCCGGAGAGTCTCTTTACGACTGCCGCGCACGCGCTTGATTACCAGTTTGGTTTCAAAGTCTCCGAGACATGGTTCTTTCAATTCCTCCAGCGCGCGTTCGCCTGGATCGTCATCGCCCAACTCGCGATCCTGTTGCTCTCCACCAGCTTCGTCGTGATTGAAACCGGCGAGCAGGCCTTGCTCGAACGTTTCGGAAAACCTGTGGCTGGTAACGCCATTCTCGATCCGGGCGTTCACTTCAAGTGGCCCTGGCCGATCGACAAAATTCACCGTTATCGCACGGAGCGAGTGCAGACGTTCAGCGTTGGACTGGAGCACGACGAGCGGGCGGAGAAGGAAACCACGGTGCTGTGGACGGTCAGCCACGCGAAGGAGGAGTTCAACCTGCTCGTCGCCAGCCGCGACACTTCGACCAACGCGGATGCGTCCAAAAAAAGTCCGCCCGTTAATTTGCTTTCCGTCAGCATCCCGGTGCAGTTTCAAATCACGAATCTCACCGCCTGGGCTTACAACAATTCGGAGCCGGATCATTTGTTGGAAAAGATCGCCACGCGCGAAGTCGTGCTCTACCTCGTCAATGCCGACTTGAACGAAATCATGTCTAGCGGACGCACCGCCGGGGCCGAGGCGTTGCGCGTGCGCATTCAATCGGCGGCGGACGAGCGCAAGTTGGGAGCGCGCATCATGTTTGTCGGATTGCAGGACATTCATCCGCCCGTGAAAGTGGCGGAGGCCTACGAGCGCGTGGTCGGTGCGCGGCAATCCGCCGAAGCGAAAGTGAACGCCGCCAAAGCGCACGCCATTCAAACCAACGCGCTGGCCGGCGCACAGGCGCGACGCACCGTGTTGCTCGCCGAAGCCGAAGCCACTCGCACTAAATCGATTGCGCTCGCGCGGGCTGCGTCCTTCACGAACCAAATTCCGGCCTATCGCGCCGCGCCCACCATTTACACCGAGCGCGCTTACCTGCAAACGCTGGCCGCCAACGCCGCCAACGTGCGCAAGTATGTGAACCTGGCCACGAACACGGATGACGTGATCGCGTTCAATCTCGAAGAAAAGTTCGAGCGTAGTTTGCTCGACGTGACGATTCCCTCGCCGAAGACCAAATGATGATTACGATGACGAACCGACTTTCAGCATGAAAAAGAATTCCCTCAACATGATCGTGGGCGCGCTGCTGATTCTCATCTTCGGCCTGCTGCTGTTCCTGTTCCAAGTGCGCACCTCCGAGGTGGTGGTCGTGACGACCTTCGGCAAACCCACGCGCCAGATCACCGAGCCGGGTCTCTACGCCAAGGCGCCGTGGCCGATTCAAAAAGTCCACAAGCTCGACAAACGCATCCAGAATTTCGAGAGCAAGTTCGACGAAGCGCTGACGCCGGACGGCTACAACCTTCTCGTGGCCGTCTATGCCGGATGGCGCATCAGCGAGCCTGCGGCGTTCTTCCCGAAGTTCGCCGGCGGCTCCGTCGCAGAGGCTGAGCGTGCGCTCCAGGAAATCATTCGCGACGCCAAGAGCGCGGTCATCGGCCAGCATCCGTTCAACCACTTCATCTCGGTGAGCGAGAACGAACTGAAGTTCGCTGAGATCGAAAACGAGATTCTTCAGCGCGTGCGCGGGCGGTTGCAGACGAACAGCTACGGCATCGACATCGCGTTTCTCGGCATCAAGAAACTCGGCCTGCCGGAGAGCGTAACCAGTGAAGTATTTCAACGCATGAGCGCCGAGCGTCAGGTGCTGGTGTCGAAGATTGAATCCGAAGGCAACGCGCGCGCTTCGACCATTCGTGCCGAAGCGGATCGCGACGCGGCCCGGCTCGTCTCGGACGCTGAAGCCGCGGCGTTGAGGATTCGCGGCGAGGCCGAGTCGAAAGCGGCGGAGTCCTTGCAGACGATGAACCAGGAACCGGAGCTGGCGAATTTCCTCCTGCGTCTCACGGGCCTGGAAATGTTTTTGCGCGAACGGACGACGTTGATTCTCGACCAGAACACGTCGCCGCTCGATTTATTAAACCGCCCGGCCAACGCGTCCAGGAAATGAGCGAGCACGACCACCATCATCACGATCACGCGCATGACGCGCCGCCGGCTCCCGTGCCGCTCACGCCGGATGACGCCGGGTCTAGGGCGCTGTCCGATGCGTTGCACAGCAGCTTTTGGATCGTGAAGGTCATCATGGCGATCCTCGTCGTGGTGTTCTTTGTGTCGGGGTTTTTCACGGTGGGACCGCAGCAGCGCGCCGTGAAACTGCGCTTTGGCAAACCGGTGGGCAAAGGTGAAGCGGCGTTGCTCGGCCCCGGCGCGCATTGGGCCTGGCCATATCCCATT
>DATHKK010000591.1:0-2254 GCA_035489355.1 Candidatus Limnocylindria bacterium | reverse complement strand
ATCGCGGTCAGTGTGGACTTTTCCAATATCGATAGCGCCGAGCATCTGTTCGGTGTGCGTGTCCGGCGAAATAGCACGGACATTTACAGCGCGAGCGCGCGCTTCATCGTGCCGAAGAACCCAAACCATTTTCCTTTCTCTCTCGCGATTGTGGACGCCAGCCCAGGCGGCTCTATCGGCTCGCCCGCCAGCATCACTTATTCGGTTCAGATGAATGGCGACTCGCTGAACATTCGATCAAACCTCGCGACAATCAGCACCTTGGAGTGCAAGACCTGATGGCTGGCGTGTCCTATGCAAAATGCGACGTAGACGGCAACATCATAGGCTGGGGCTTTGTCTCCGTCGAAATGGTGTCTGAGCAAATGCGCGAGCCCGGCGAGGGTTTGCTTCCCGCAACAGGCGATCAGGTTATCGCGATGGGATTGGCAGCGATGGCGGACGAGCCAATGCCATTTGTCGTGGATTTCGAAGCACAAACCGTCGTGACCGTGCTCGAATATCAAGATGTCATAAACGAAGAAACCGGCGAGATTTCCACGGTCGCCGTCTCGAACGAACTGACGTTTCCCGGCTTGGTAGTCCATGCGAGTTGACGCCACACGCGCGAGCTTCGATCCGATGCAGGGCGGGCCGTGACCGTTCCCGAGCGCGCGACCGCGCTGTCGGCGCGCCAGCTTGAAGTGTTGGGATTGATCGCGCAGGGAAAGAAGGACGCCGAGATTGGTACGTTACTGCACATCAAACCGTCGACCGTTTCGACAACGTGCGCGAACATAAAGCGCAAACTGCGCGCGAAAAATCGCGCGCACATGGTCACACTCGCTGTGGGGCGCGGGCTGATAACCCTTCGTTAAATGCATTAGGTAACGCTTCCAAATATACAGAAACGGGCCCACCCGAGCAGATCGGTGGGCCTTGTGGTGAAACTGATTCGTTGGAGTGCGTTGCATGGCCGCTAATGCCATCCAGAGGGAGCGTATTGCTTTCGCCAAACATGGACGATCTCATCAAAAGCCAGGGCTCGCAGCTCGGTTCTATTGTCCTACTTATCGGATTCATGTTCTGGACGATCAAAGAGAACAACAAGCGCGCGCAGGAGGACCGCGAGCGCATGGACAAGTTTGTGGATCGTGTGTTTTCGCTCGCGCAAGACCTTCAGGATGCGGCGCTGCAGCTCAGTGCGGACGTAAAGCGGTTGAAGATTCAGCGTGGCAACGACTGACGGATTTCGTCACGGGGTCGCGCGCGGAAATGTGCCCCGACGTGCTCGCATCCCTGGACCGCGAAATCGCGAGCACGCGCGGCAAGATCACACGGCTCCACGAGGGAGGATTGGAACATGAAAGCGTTCGTCGAGCGGCTTAGTTGCGGCGAGCATTTGATCGTGCGGGTCGGCGAGGACGCCAGCGCATATGGGAAGCCCTGGCGGCGTCGTGTGTTCGGTGAGTACGCCGGGCCCACGGTGACGCTCGTCGCCTACGAGGAAGAGGAATACATCGAGCCCATGACGGCGGACATCGTGAAAGCGGTCGTGCGTGCGCTCCTGGACGATCAGTTTGAGCACGTCGATATGGACCGGCTCGGTGTCAACCCGCGCGGCTTGCGCTTCATGGCAAAGGCCAACGGCGAGATCGGCATAAAGCTGCAGGAGCCGCACTACCGGCGGGCAGCGTAGCGTCCGCACCCAGCGCGTGTGGTTCTATTGCTTTCGCAAGGGCCAGCGCGCATTAACGATCCAGGCTTGGTCGCGCGTGAATCGCGGCCGGCCGCAACCGCAAGAGGTTTTCGCTATGGTTAGAGCGCCCATGCTTTTCGCGTTCGCTGTCTGCCTTTCGGCGTGTTCGCAGATTGGCATCCCCGCAGCGAAGTCGCCGCCTCAAGCTGTATTCGAAGCGAAGACCGCTTTCCTCGGCGCCGTTCGCATCGCCAACGATTACAAGTCGCTACCGCCCTGCCCGACGGTCACGATCTGCTCCAACCCGAGCGTCGTGGTGGTGATCCAAAAAGCCGCCGTAGCGACGCAGGCCGCGCTCAATTCCGCCGACGCCACGGTGAACGATCCGCAGTTCAAAGATGGGTCGGTCGCACAAAAGGCGGCGGTCGCAGCACAGAATTCCTTCGCGGCCTTTGTCGCGATCACCGCAACGCTTCGAACCAAATAGGCGACCCCATGGAAAGCATCGCATTCGCGCTGACCGCATTCCAAGCCATCCAGGCGCTTCTGCAGGCAGGCGGTGACGCCCTGGCCCTG
>DATHKK010000590.1:0-2328 GCA_035489355.1 Candidatus Limnocylindria bacterium | reverse complement strand
TGCCTCGGGATTGCGCAGAAGCGCCGTGCCGTCCGGCTGCAAAAAATGCGGCAGCGCGCCAATGCGTTTTGGCTCGAGCGCTTTCCATTGCTCGCGCGAGAAATTCAGGTGCGCCATCCAGATGTTCGTTGTCTGGTAAAGGTCCGACGCTCTGCGAACCCTGGCCGCGCGCAACGACGCGTTGGACCCATGACTCGGCCATGTTCGCGCGGGTTCCGCCAATCCCGGAGTTGTTTTGGCTTCGTTCTTCACCGACCACACGAGGAACGCCGAGATGAGACGGCTGTGGCCGGAGAGCGAATCCACGTACCAGGCGGCGCCCGCGGCGGTGGCCAACAATAGAATGAAGCTGGGGATTCCGATCGCGAATCTTCGCCGCCACCGCGACCATGCCATGGAATTCAACGTGCGGCGCGCCAGTTTGAAAGTGGGTTTCTTTCCCAGGCTTTCTCCGATGGACGCTAGAATGCCGAGGGCGAGTTCCTCGGGAATCGGCGCGGCACAACCTTCCGTGGCGCAGGCGTGGGCCAGAGCATCGACGGCGATGGGGCTGTCTTTTCTTCGCAAACGTTTGGCGAGTATCTTCAGCGCGCGTGCGTTTCGTTTCCCGGCGCGGCGCTCCTTCGTGTGGAGAATTTGCGCTGCGGAATTACAATCGAGTTGCAGCAGCGTGAGCAATAACACCGCGTGGCGTTGAGCGGAGGGCAATCGATCCAGCGCGCGATCCACTTCCGGCGCGATGCGCGTCCATAACGTTGCGTCGGACGGCGTTTCACTTCGACGCCTCCAACGCAGCCAGCGCCAGCGAGACTTTTGTGGCAGCTTGAGTTTTCGGCAGGCCACGGCCGTGACCTCGAACAGCCAGCCTGCCAGCACGGTTTTCTTCCGCAGTTTTCGCGCGCGCCGTGCCAGCACCAGAAACGCGGCGCGCGTTACTTCGCTGGCACGCGTGGCGTCGCTAGTGCGCCGATACGCCGAGGAATAAACCAGCGGCAGGTAACGCTCGACGATCGGACCCAAGTTTTCCGTGGCCGGGCCGCGCACCCAAGCCGCGAGAAATTCTCGATCTTTGGCGATTATAGGTGGTGCTTCGTCCATGAGCAGGAGTGTGAACTCCGGCGCGCGCGGAGCGGGCCGGAAGGATCTTTCAAGATGCGATGAACCACGTGTGCATCTTCGGGCCAGAGGGCCGCGTCGCGCAAGCGGCCTTCATCCCGCGCCCGATTAAATGCTAAACGCCGTGATGAGCCACGGTTCGCACGAGCTGTTTTCTAATGGCGAGACGGCAGGCTACGGTGGTTCCTTCGCCTGGATTTAACTCGATGGAGAGTCGGGCGTCCGCGGCGCGCGCATAAGTTTCCATAATCCGGAAGCCCGTCAGGTGATCACCGGCGGGCGCGGGAGTGAAGCCGCGGCCATCGTCCGCGATCGCGAGCGTCACCGCGTCCGTCGTTTGCGTGAGCGAAAGAGTAATCCGGCGGGCGTGGGAATGTTGCACCGCATTTCTGACTGCTTCCTGCGCCACGCGATACAAGGCCAGAGCCTGCTCGGGATTATGAACGAACACCGGGCTTTCGCAGCGGAACTCGCAGGGCAGCGCAGTGGTGGTCGTGACTTCCGCCAGCGTGTTCAAGGCTTCCAGCAATCCGCTCGCGTTCAAGAACACGGGATCGAACTTTCGGTAAAGCCCGCGCACCTGGGCGATGGCGACGCCCAGTTCGCGGCCAAGTTTTTCCAGTTCCGCGACTTCAATTGGTTTGCCGGCCTGACAACGGCGCGTCAGGAGATCGGTGCAAATAGAAATGCCCGCGAGACTCTGGCAAATCGTCTCGTGCAACTCATAGCCCAGTTGGCGCAGCTGTCGTTCCGTGGCGGCCACCAGCACGTTGTCGATTGATTCATCTTCCATAGTGCGCGGGAAGGACAGCCGCCGCTTCTTCCAGGAGCTTGTCGAGATCGGCGGTGCGGAATGGCTTCAACAAATGATGACGAAAGCCCGCGGCCTGAGTTTGGGCGTGGCTGGCATTGCTGCCGAAGCCGCTCATGGCGATGGGAAAAACCGGACGCGGCAGCGTGACCTGTTCGAGCAAATTCCAACCCATGCCGTCGGGCAGGCCGATGTCGCTGATCAACACGTCGCAGTCCGCGGCGGGCAGACCGGCCACGGCTTCGGCGAGCGTGCGCGCCGCGATGACGGTGTGGCCGGAGTCTTCGAGGTAGAGCCGAAGCCAGCGCAAAGTATCATCGTGATTTTCCACGAGAAAAATCCTCAACGGTTTAATGTGGCCGTTGGCGTTCATGGCTTTTTCGCAGGTAGCGCTGTGGAGG
>DATHKK010000589.1:0-2079 GCA_035489355.1 Candidatus Limnocylindria bacterium | reverse complement strand
CGTTTCGCCCTCGTCGGGCGCAAGAGCCGCGACATAGACGAGTCCTTTCACCCGCTCGTCATTTGCGGCCGCGATCACCGCGCCCGCATAGGCGTGTCCCGCAACAATCACGGGCCCTTGAGTCCGCGCGATGGTACGTTTTAGCGCGGAAGCATCGTCGCTCAATGACGTAAGTGGGAGCGGCGCGGCGATGACCTGCAGACCATGTTTCGTGAGCGGGAGAATGACCTCGTTCCAGCTCGATCCGTCGGCCCAAGCTCCGTGGACAACGACTACGGTAGTGTTTTCCGGGAATGGCATTTGCTTCGTGGCTCCGCGGTTAGCTCAGAAATGTTCGGATACGCTCCGCAATGAACTCGCCTGAATCTTCAAGCGCGAAGTGGCCTGTATCGATGAGGTGCAACTCGGCATGAGGAATATCCCGTTGGTATGCCTTTGCTCCCGCCACGGTGAAGAAGGGATCGTTGGTTCCCCAAACGATCAGCATGCGGGGTTGCTTCTTACGAAAGTATTCGTGCCAGCCTTCGTACAGCGCGATGTTCGATTGATAGTTATGGAGGAGGTCGAGTTGGATGGAATCGTTGCCCGGACGATCGAGAAAGAATTGGTCGAACGTATAGGCATCAGGACTGATCCGGCTCAGATCTTTGACGCCATGCAGGTACTGAAAGATCGTTGTTTCTTTCGTGAGCAGGCTGCGCACCGGCTTCTCCGTTTCGGCATTCCGGTCTGCCCAAAACGGCTTCATTGGGTTAAACGCTTCACCGATTCCTTCGGCATAGGCGTTGCCGTTTTGCACGACAATGCCTTCGATCGCGTCCTGATGCCTCGACGCGATGCGATAGCCGACCGGTGCGCCGTAGTCCTGCACGTAAATGCTGAACTTCTTCAGGCCCAGAACATTGAAGAGTAATTCTTCTACGTGTTCCGCCAAGTTATCGAAGGTGTATTTGAATTCACTTGCGCTGGGCGCATCGCTGTAGCCGAAGCCCGGGTAGTCGGGCGCAATGACGTGCAGGCGATCCGCTAGTTTCGGAATCAGATCGCGAAACATGTGCGAAGAGCTGGGAAAACCGTGCAGCAGCACAATCGTTGGGGCATTTTTGTCGCCTGCCTCACGGTAAAAGAGCTTTCGACCGCGTACGATCGCGTGTTGATAGGTGGTCATAACTGGAAGAATACAAGACACCGATAAAAATGTCAATAATGGTGTTAGAGTTATTTTGTGACTTGTTCATGCCGATCACACCGCAACCTTCCAAAGAATGGACCGATGGATTCCTTTTTGTGGGAAATCAGCTCGCCTTGGACTTCTTGAACACGAGACCCATCCTGCCGGAAGGACCCACCGAATTGTTGCCTGATGCGGAGGCGCTCGTTCGATGGCTTATCGCGTCGGGCGTTTTGGCATCCCTAAAGGGCAAAAGCTTCGCACGGAAGTGGAGCAACACGCCCAAAGCGGCAGCGTTCCTTCGCAAACTGCTGGCGTTTCGAGAACGTTTGCGCTCGGTGGTGCTTCGTCTTGAAGCCGGCTCTCCAGTCAGCGACGCCTTTATCTCTGAAGTGAACTCGCTACTGGAGCAACACCCTTCTGTTCTTGCCTTGCGGCGACACGGTGAAAAACTCGACCGGGACGCCGCTTTTGAACCGGACGAACCGGACGATGTTTGGGCTCCTATCGCGATGGCCGTTGCCGAACTGCTATCAGATATAGCATCGCCGCGCATGCGCAAATGTGAGGGATGTATTCTTCACTATTACGACACGAGCAAGAAGGGTTCGCGGCGCTGGTGCAGCATGAACATCTGCGGCAATAAGGTCAAAGTCGCCGCCTATCAGCAACGCAATAGAGCCGGGGATTAATCGAAGAACTGGCGATCTTCTTCCGCGAGGTGCGCTTTCGCCGCAGCCACCTTGAAGGTCACACCAAGGCCGGGCCGGTCCCAGACGTCGATGAAGCCTTTTTTGACGATCGGATTTGGCAAGCCTTCGACGATGTCGTACCACCACTCGGGTTGGCCGAATGGGTACTCGAACGCAATGTAGTTTTGCGGCAGTGCGGCGGCCATGTGAACATGG
>DATHKK010000588.1:0-2230 GCA_035489355.1 Candidatus Limnocylindria bacterium | reverse complement strand
GGAAGTCTCGCAGCCCGCGCCGTTCAGCAAGAAGGGTGAAACCGTCGTGACTCCACGCACCACCACGGAAGTGACCGAGCACAAGGCGCAGATCGCCGTGCTGCCGGAATTGCCCACGGTAGAAAAGGTCGCGCAATCATTGAATGCGCTCGGCGTCACGCCGCGCGACATGATGGCGATTTTCCAAGCCATGAAACAGGCCGGCGCGTTGCAGGCTGAACTTCTCATTCGCTGATATGGAACTGAACTCAATATCACGTTCGGTGCAGGCGGCGGACCTCCCGATGGAGAAGCTCGCGGGCAACTCGAAGATTTCCGAGAAGGACAAGATCACCGAGGTGAGCCGCCAGTTCGAGGCTGTGTTGCTGCGGCAGATTTTGCAGAGCGCGCAGAAGACCCATTTCGCTTCCACGGTGACCGGCGACTCGACGACGAGCGCGATTTATCAGGACCTGATCACGAACCAACTCGCCGACAGCATTTCGAAGTCAGGCGCATTCGGACTGGCCCAGACACTCAACCAACAACTTCAACACGAACTGCCCGCGAAGGCGCAGAAGACATCATGACAGAACGGATTGAACAATTGATCGAGGCCCTGCGAGACGAACTTAAAGAGTACGGCGAGATGCTTGCCTTGCTCGATGAGCAACAGGGGCATCTCATGTCGCGCCGCGCCGATGGCGTGCTCGAATCGGTGAGCCGCATCAACGACCAGGCGCTCGTGCTCAAGCGCACACGCACGCGGCGCGAGGAGACACAGCACCTTTTGGCGTGCGCGGTAGGACATGCCGAGTGCACGGGACTCTTCGTGCTCGCGCAATATCTGCCGGCGGATTACCGGCCGCTGTTGCAAGCGCTCGTGAACGAGAACAATCAACTGTTGGGGCGCGTGCAAAAACGCGGACGGCAGAATCATCTTTTGCTCAGCCGCTCGGTGGAGTTGATGCAGCAATTCATCAGCACCTTGAATCCGGGAAAAGGCGCCACGATGTATGGCGGCGACGGAGCGGTTCACACCAATTCACCTTCTAACGCGCTTTACGAAGCGCTCGGCTGATATGCTTGGACTATTTGGAGTTCTCAACTTGGGCACGCGCTCGCTGGCCACACAGCGCGCGGGCGTGGAAGTGGCGGGGCAAAATCTGGCCAACGTCAACAATCCCGCTTACGCGCGCCAGCGGCTCGCGATCGAAACGAGCCTGAGCGTGAGCAGCCCCTACGGTCCGCAAGGCACGGGTGCGGACGCGGTGGCGATTCAGCAGATTCGCAATGGGTTCGTGGACCAACAGATCAACGGCGAGCTGAGCGTCGGCGGTTACCTCGGCGCGCAACAGGATGCTTTGAATTACGCGCAGGCGAGTCTCGGCGAAGTGCTCGACCTCAATGGTGAAGCGGGCGATGGCACCGGCCTGAGCACGGACTTGAACAATCTTTTCGCGGCGTTCCAAAGTGTTTCCACGTCGCCGGGATCGTTGACTGAGCGGCAATTGCTCGTGGCCAAGGCGGAAGATCTCGCATCGCATTTGAACCAGGTGGACCAGCGGCTTTCTAATCTCAATACGTCGTTGAACCAGTCGCTCGAATCGGATGTGGCCGGCGCAAATGAATTGCTGGCCGCCATCGCCGACCTGAACGACCTCATCATCAACACCGAGAATTCCGCCGGCGGCGCGGCGAATGACTTGCGCGATTTGCGTCAGTCGAAGCTCGAAGAGCTTTCCAAGCTCGTGAAGGTAGATGCGAGTGAGTCCGCGAGCGGCGGGCTGAACATTTCCGTGAACGGCAACACACTCGTGTCCGACAAGAACGTGCTCGACACGTTGCAGACGTACGACGCGGGCGGCGGGCAGATGCTCGTGCGCACGGCGACGAGCGGCACGCCGTTGGCGCTCTCGGGCGGACATATCCAGGGCGTGATCGACGTGCGCGATGGAACGTTGGCGACGATGCGCGATCAGATGGACACGCTGGCGGCGACGTTGATTTCCGAAGTGAACGCTGCGCACAGCGGCGGCTTCGCGTTGAATGGCGCGACGGGCGCGGCGTTCTTTACTGGCACAGATGCGGCGTCGATTCAGGTGAATAGCGCACTGGTGAACGATCCTTCGCTATTACAAATCAGCGGCACGGCGGGGAACGCGGGCGACAATCAAGTGGGGCTTATTCTCGCGCAGCTTGCGGAGAAGAAAATTCCCACGCTGAACAATCAGACTTTGAACCAGAACTA
>DATHKK010000587.1:0-5173 GCA_035489355.1 Candidatus Limnocylindria bacterium | reverse complement strand
GAGGCCGTGCTTCAGCGCATCGGGCTGAATCCCGGCGAACTCGACATGCTGCTGGGCGGCCCGCCGTGCCAGGGTTTCAGCAGCGCTGGCGTGAAGGCGGGCGATGACCCGCGCAATTCGCTGTTGAGCCATTACGTCCGGCTGCTCGAAGGCATCCGCCCGAAGTGGTTCGTGATGGAAAACGTCGAGGGACTTTTGACCAGCGGCGGCGGCTTGCACGTTCGCGATACGGTGGCGGCTTTTTTGGAGGCGGGTTACTCGCTGAACGTGGAGAAGGTTTATGCGCAAGGCTACGGCATTCCACAGCGGCGCAAGCGCGTGCTCATCGTCGGGAACAGGCTCGGACACGACTTTTCATTTCCCGAACCGGTGACGCGCTTTTCGGGCAGCATCTTTCGCAAAGGAGAATTCACCTTCGCGACCGCTGTGGGCGACCTTCCGCCCGCGGCAACGGAAGCCGGCGAACCGCTGGCGTTTCGCGAGCCGCCGCAAAACGAACTGCAAGCCTACCTGCGCGGCGAAGCCAGAACTGTGACCGACCACTATTCGGTGGTGCTGTCGAAGGTTCAGCTTGAGCGCGTGCGGGGATTGCAGCCCGGCCAGACGATGAAGGATTTGCCGGAGCACTTGCAGCACGAGTCGTTTCGTCGTCGTGCGTTTCGTCGGGTGATGGACGGAACGCCGGTCGAGAAACGCGGCGGCGCGCCGTCCGGCTTGAAGCGGCTGTTCGCCAACGAACCGAGTCTGACCATCACCAGCGCGGCCACGCGCGAGTTTGTGCATCCGACGGAAGACCGACTGCTCACGTTGCGCGAGTGTGCGCGGTTGCAGACGTTCCCGGATTCATTCGAGTTCGCCGGCAGCGCGGCGAGCCGCATCCAGCAAGTCGGCAATGCCATTCCACCGATGCTCGCGCGAGCGGTCGCGGAACACATTGCGCGGGGGTATGGCTTCGCTGCGAGATACAGCGGCAACGGTCATCCCTCGCTTCGCTTCTGCCTCACGCGCTCGGAAGGAATGAGTCCGGCGCTCGCTCTGACAGAGTCTTTGTTGGCGGAACTGGTGAGCGAGAAGGACGAGCAACTTACGCTGCTGGAACAGGCGAGGAAATGACGATGCCCACACCCGTTGAAATCAAGAAGTCGTTCAGTGCCGCGCGCATCCTCGGCAACGGCGATGACCGCGTAACGCTTTCCGAGAACGAGTTGTTTTGTCTCCTGTCGCAGTGTTGCCGCGACCTCGGGCTTGCTGCCGGAATCTCGAAGCTGCCTGCGCTTTCGTCTCCGCCGCCGAACAACGACTATTACCGTCTTCCGTTGGCGTGGTTTCAAATTCCGCAAGCTGGCTGTCCATCCGCTGCGGCGCTTGTCGAGAGTCTGGCCGCGTGCGTCGCACATGAACCCGACTTCCGGCTCTACTTTGAGAACATCGCCACGCTGCACAAACGGCGGGTCAAATATCAGCGCATCCTCTCTTGCCAGCCGAAGCCGACTATGAACCAGATTGGCCCTCGCAGTCTGCTGGAGTTCGGCGGTGTGCATGACGGCTTGCTCGCATCGTGGCTGGTCTGGCGTAAATGGATTTTCGACGTGGATAACCGCGCGGCGCAGGAGACGGGCTATTTGTTCGAGCCAGTGCTGGCAAGCTGTCTCGGCGGTCAAGCGGTCGGCTCAAAGAACTCGCCCGTCAAACGCGTGAACGAACGCGGCGAACCGACTGGCGAAGGCCGCCAGATTGATTGCTACGATGGTGTGAGCCAGCTCGCATACGAATTCAAACTCCGAGTGACGATTGCCGCCAGCGGGCAAGGCCGTTTCGGCGAGGAACTTTCCTTTCCACGCGAAGCCCGCGCCGCCGGTCTGACGCCGGTGCTCATCGTTCTCGACCCAACGTCTTCGCATCGTCTCACCGAACTGATTGCGGCGTTCAATGCGTGCCAAGGCAAACATTACGTTGGTGCGGATGCCTGGGCACACATGGATTCCAAAGCTGGCAAGACGATGGCGGTTTTTCTTGAACGCTACATTCGCCCACCGCTTACAGAAATGGCGAAGCATGAGGATGCCAAGCCGGAGGCAATTCAGCTTTCGTGGACGAAAGATGAGATTCACGTTCAAGGAACGAAAGCGAGCATTCGCATTCCACGAAAGAGTTGAACCGAGTTCGCCGAGAATTTTTACGCGAGTCGAATTTGAAAAGTTTTGCCCAAGTTGAATTGAATTATTGCCATCATCGCGACGGCCTGCGTCCCGGCTCGATTGCCGACGCCAACGAGTCCTTGCGGACGGCCACCACGCAATTCGGCGAACTCACTACGCGCGCGTGGGCCAAGGGCGTGCAAGTGATGAACGAAGGCCCGGGCCATGTGCCGCTCCACATGATCGAGGAGAACATGGCCAAGCAACTTGAATGGTGTCACGAAGCGCCGTTCTACACGCTCGGGCCGCTCACCACCGACATCGCGCCCGGCTACGACCACATCACCAGCGGCATCGGCGCGGCGATGATCGGTTGGTATGGCTGCGCGATGCTCTGCTACGTCACGCCCAAGGAACACCTCGGCCTGCCGAACAAGAAGGACGTGAAAGACGGCGTCATCGCCTACAAGATCGCCGCCCACGCCGCCGACCTCGCGAAAGGCCATCCCGGCGCGCAATATCGCGACAACGCGTTGAGCAAGGCTCGCTTCGAATTCCGTTGGGAAGATCAATTCAACCTCAGCCTCGACCCCGTCACCGCGCGCGAATTCCACGACGAAACATTGCCGCAAGAAGGCGCAAAGACCGCGCACTTCTGCTCCATGTGCGGCCCGCACTTCTGCTCGATGAAGATCACCGAAGACGTCCGCAAATACGCCGCCGAACAAGGCATTGCCGAGGAAGAGGCGTTGAAGAAGGGCATGGAAGCTAAGTCGAAGGAGTTCGTGGAAAAAGGCGCGGAGGTTTACGCGAAGGTGTAATAACTTGTACGAACAAATGAAGGTTTCTGAAGTTTTTGTTCCAGGCGGGTTACCGAAACATACCTACGTGCCACGCGCCGAGCGTGGTCTCGAAGAACAGCTTTCTGCTGTGAAGGATAATCTATGCAAGATTGCGACTGTTACGGGAGCAACTAAAACAGGGAAAACTGTCCTCGTACGTAAAGTTTTCGCTGACGATCGAAAGGTTTGGGTGGACGGCGGGCACGTCAAAACCGAAGAAGATTTCTGGAATATCGTCGGGACGCAACTTGAAGTGGTTGCTGAACTGGAGCGTTCGAAAACCACCGGAAATAGCGGTTAAATTGGGGCGGAAGCGACGGCGGAAGCTGGCGTGCTGTTCGCAAAAGGTTCGGCAAAGACGATTGGTAAGGCAGGTCGAAGCTCATCGACTTCAGAAAAGAGAAAAACAGTTTCGTTCACGCCTTGGAAAGCGGCGCAATGTCTCAAAGACACGGGGACGCCTCTGATTATCGACGATTTCCATTACCTCCCGAGGCCGCTACCACCCGCACATTAAAGCCGCTCGTTTTCGATGGATTGTCAGTGGTCTACTTGGCGATTCCGCATCGTCGTTACGACGCAGTGAAGGTCGAACGCGAGATGAACGGGCGAATCGAATCGATTGAAGTGCCGACTTGGACGGAGGATGAATTGATCCAAATATCAGAACTCGGGTTTCCACTGTTGAACGTTTCTCCGGATATCACCGTCTCCTCTCGCCTTGCACGCGAGACACAGGGTAGCCCGCACCTGATGCAAGAGTTCTGTCGAAACATCTGCTACAAGAGCGGGTTTCGCGACCGATCAACCGTGGCCAGAACGATAAACCCGGAGTTCGACTACGGAATCATCTTCCGAGAGGTTGCGGGCGGTCTTGGGAAAAGCATCTATGACAAACTCGCCGGTGGACCGCACCAGAGGGCCGACAGGCTCTCTCGCCGGCTCAAGAACGGAAAATCCGCCGATATCTACAAGGTGGTTCTTCTCGCTCTGGCGCACCTGAAACCCGGCGTTGAAACTGTCGAATACGAAGAGTTGCGTACGGCGTTGCGCGAGGTACTTGACGAAGATCTGCCTCAAGCTCACGAAATTTCTCGTGTGCTGGAACAAATGGCCAGAATTAGTGCTCTCGACGAAAGTTCGGTCCCCGTTATCGATTACAAGAAGGAGGAACGAAAGCTGCACGTTACCGATCCTTTCTTCGCGTTCTTCCTGCGATGGGGCGGTCACGTCATGGATTGATGTTCCGGCTCACTACACCGCGCAGAGGCGCGGTTCGGAGCGCGACTCGGTGAGCCGCAGCAACGTCCGCAGTTCCACACGCTCAAATTCATTCCCAGCGTCCCGGCTGGCGAAGCTGCTGCGAGTCAGAGACGTTCCACCGAAGATCGCCAAGGTTTACGCGCGCCATTGATTCCGCTAGCTTGCTGCCATGACACGCGAAGAGCTTTTGAAGCGAATCTGGATCGATCCGAACCGCTGTTTCGGGAAGCCGTGCATTCGCGGTCATCGCATTTGGGTGTCGCTGATTCTCGACCTGCTCGCCAGTGGCAGCACGGTGCGGGAAATTATCGAGGATTATCCCGGGTTGGAGGAATCGGACATTCAGGCGTGCATTGCCTACGGCGCTGAGATGGCGCGTGAACGTTTCGTGAACGTGCCGCTGGAACCGGCGGCGTGAAACTGAAGCTCGACGAGAACCTCGGCGTCCGCGGCCAACGCATCCTTCAAGCCGCCAGCCACGATGTCTGCACCGTGACCGAGCAATCGTTGCAACAAACTGAAGACCGTCTGTTGATTGCTCGTTGCCAAGCGGAGCAGCGCTGCCTAGTGACGCTCGATCTGGATTTCGCGAATCTACTTCTTTTCCTGCCCAGCCAGTATTCCGGCATCGCCGTGCTCCGTCTGCCGAACAATCCTTCGGCTGCCGATCTGGATCGCGCGATTGAGACGCTCGCTGGAGCACTCGGTAAAGAGTCCATCGGAGGCAAGCTGTGGATTGTGGAAGCCGGGCGCGTGCGGATTTACCAGGAGACACCCAACGATTGAAGGGCGGCAAAACCACACCCACCATCTGACCTGACCCCAAACACTGGACAGTTCAAAACTGGAGTCCTGCCATTGGTTTGATGTTGTTGTTTGTTGCGACGCTTCGTGACGGAGGGAGGGCGGAGCCCGACCGCAGCCGCGAAG
>DATHKK010000586.1:0-2234 GCA_035489355.1 Candidatus Limnocylindria bacterium | reverse complement strand
CTTTGTGCGCGCCTCGATCCAGGGCGTGCTGCGCGAGGGCGTGATTGCGGCCGCGCTGACGGCAGCCATGATCCTGCTGTTTCTGGGAAGCTGGCGCAGCACGCTGATCATTGCAGTTTCCATCCCGCTATCGATTTTGTGCTCGATCATGGCTTTGAGCGCGATGGGCCACACGTTGAACGTCATGACGCTCGGAGGGCTGGCGCTCGCGATCGGCATTCTGGTGGACGACGCGACGGTCACGATTGAAAACATTCATCGCCACATGGGAAGAAAGCCGCTGCGCGATGCCGTGCTCGACGGCGCTTCGCAGATCGCGGTTCCGACTTTTGTATCTACGTTGACGATTTGTATCGTCTTTGTTTCGGTTTTGTTCCTGACGGGTCCGGCCAAGTATTTGTTCACGCCAATGGCATTGGCAGTTGTCTTCGCGATGGCCGCGTCTTACCTGCTGTCGCGCACGCTGGTTCCGGTGATGGTCAATTTTCTACTGAAAGCGGAACAGCACGAGGTCAATCCGGAAACAGGAATCGCTGTTGAAGATCACGTGGCGAAGAACTGGCTGGCGCGTTTCAACGACCGGTTCAACAAGGCTTATATTGCCGTAAGAACTCGCTATACCGTCGCGCTGACCTGGTTTATAGAAAACCGCCGTCGAGCGTTTCTGATTGCCGGCGCCGCCATGATCACGCCGTTTCTTTTGCTGCCGTTCGTGGGGCGCGACTTCTTTCCCGACGTGGACGCAGGCCAGTTGCGGTTGCATGTGCGTGTGCAGCCCGGCACGCGGCTGGAGGAAACGAAAATCGTTTTTTCACGGATCGAAGACGAAATTCGCCGGGTCATTCCGGCGGACGAATTGGAACTGATCCTGGATGATATCGGCAAGCCGCCCGAGGCGTTCAATCTTGCGTTCGGCGACGGAGCGAACATCGGCAGCTTCGATGGCGAAATTCTGATGGCGCTCAAAGAAGAGCATCACCCTTCGCGGGGCTACATGACGCGCCTGCGGGCTCGCCTTCCCAAACAATTTCCGGGTGTCACCTTCTTTTTTGGGCCCGCCGATATCGTCAGTCAAATTCTGAATTTCGGCCTGCCTGCCCCGATCGATATACAGGTGCAGGGGTACGGAGGCCTGGCTAACTACCACATTGCCGAAACCATTCGAAACAAGCTGGCGCGGCTCCCCGGCGCAGTGGACGTGCACGTGCACCAGGTATTGAATGGACCGGATCTGCATCTGGAGGTGGATCGCACGCGCGCTGCGGAATTTGGGTTAACGCAGCAGGATGTGGCGAACAACGTCAACATCGCATTGAGCTCGAGCGCGCAGGTCACTCCAAACTGGTGGCTCGATCCGAAGATGGGCATCACGTACGCCGTGGCCGCGCAAACGCCGCAGTTCCTCGTCGATTCCGTGAACGCGATTCAGAACACACCCATTCTTGCGCGCAGCATCGGTACGCAACCGCAGCTTCTGAGCAACATGACGCAGATCACGCATCGTGTTTCTCCGGTAGTGGCGAACCACCACAACGTGCAACCTGTGTTCGACGTGTACGGAAACATTCAAAACAGCGACCTTGGCACGGTAGCCGCCGGTATCGATCGCATCGTGAAGGAGTCGTCGAAGGATCTGGCGCCGGGCAACAAAATTGAGGTGCTGGGACAGGTGCAAAGCATGAAGGAAGCATTCTCGCGGCTTGGCCTGGGCCTGGTATTCGCGGCGGTGCTGGTGTATCTGCTGATGGTCGTGAATTTCCAGAGTTGGACCGATCCGTTCATCATCATCACCGCTTTGCCGGGCGCACTGTGCGGAATTGTTTGGGCTCTGTTCTTGACCCAGACAACGTTCAATGTCCCTAGTCTGATGGGCGCGATTATGAGCATCGGCGTGGCGACGGCCAACAGTATCTTGCTCGTGACTTTCGCCAATGAACGCGTGGAACTCGGACGGACGCCGTTGCAAGCGGCGATCGACGCCGGTTGCACGCGGCTGCGTCCGATTGCGATGACCGCGCTTGCCATGATCATCGGCATGTTTCCGATGGCTTTGGGCCTGGGCGAAGGCGGCGAGCAGAATGCGCCGCTGGCGCGCGCGGTGATCGGCGGGCTTGCGGTCGCCACGTTCGCGACATTGTTCTTTGTGCCGCTAATGTTTGCCGTGCTTCATAAACCAGCACGAAGCCCTGAAACGGAGACTGCCTAATGTCGATTGATTCCTCCCCGCCTGAAAC
>DATHKK010000585.1:0-2558 GCA_035489355.1 Candidatus Limnocylindria bacterium | reverse complement strand
CTCAGCGGCACTTCACGCGCATTGGCGCCGGGAGAATAGATGCGCAGCAAGCCGGAAAACTCCGCGTTCTCGGCCGGCTTCACTTCGCGCAGTTCACGCGCGAGCTTCTGCCCTTCGACTGGATCATTCAGAGCTACCGGCGGCGCGCTGAAAACATTTCCAGCCAAGGTGAGAATGGCGAAGCTGAAGAAGAGAAAACTCCTCCGGCGGAACCCATCAACCAGCCGACGCGCTTCCGACGAAAGTCTCATTTCGTCAGCGCCACGGAAACCAGTTGCGCGATGTCCTTCACGAAGTGGGCCTTCATTTCTTTGCGCACTTCGATCGGGACGTCCATCCAATCGCCGCGATTCGTTTCAGGAAGAATGACGGTTTTCAACCCGGCGCGAGCGGCTGCGAGCACTTTTTCTTTGATGCCACCGACGCGCAGCACGCGGCCCCGCAAACTAATCTCACCCGTCATCGCGGCGTCCGAACGCACCAACCGTCGAGTGAGCAATGACGCCAGCGCCACCGAAATCGTCGAGCCTGCGCTGGGTCCGTCCTTTGGCGTCGCGCCTGCCGGCACATGGACGTGGATGTCAAATTTATCGAAGTCCCTCAGATCGATGTTCAGGAGTTTGCTCTGGCTGCGAATGTAACTGAGCGCGGTCTGGGCACTCTCTTTCATTACATCGCCCAGCGAACCGGTGAGAATCAACGAGCCTTTGCCCGGCATTCGCGTGGCTTCGATGAAGAGAATTTCTCCACCCACGGGAGTCCATGCCAGCCCCATCGCGATCCCGAACTCCGTAATCTTCTCCGCCGTTTCAGAAACAAACTCCGGATGGCCGAGATACTTTTGCAACTCCTCCGGCTCAATGGTCAGCGCTCCATTGCGGTGTCGCGAGCTGACGATCTTGCGCGCGACCTTGCGCGTGAGGCTGCCGATTTCGCGTTCGAGCTGACGCACACCCGCTTCGTGCGTGTAATCCTGAATCAGCTTTTTCAACGTGGCCTCGGGAAATTTCACATCACGCCGTTTCAGTCCATGCTCTTCAAGCTGGCGCGGCACGAGATGACGCCTGGCGATTTGGATTTTTTCCGCCGCCGTATAACTCGGAATACGAATCGTCTCTAAACGATCTCGCAACGCTGGGTGAATCGGATCGAGCCAATTCGCCGTAGTGATGAAGAGCACTTGCGACAAGTCGAACGGCACGTCGAGGTAATGATCCGTGAACGTGTTGTTCTGTTGCGGATCGAGCACTTCCAGCAACGCCGCCGACGGATCGCCGCGAAAGTCCGCGCCGACCTTGTCCAACTCATCGAGCAGGATCACGGGATTGCGCGTCTCCGCACGCCGCATGGTCTGAATGATCCGGCCCGGCATCGCGCCCACGTACGTGCGGCGATGGCCGCGAATCTCCGCTTCATCGCGCAACCCACCCAGCGAGATGCGCGCGAATTTTCGCCCCAGCGCATCCGCGACGCTTTTGCCCAACGACGTTTTGCCAACTCCGGGCGGCCCCACGAGGCAAAGGATAGGTCCCTTGAGATTGCTCTTGAGCTTGATGACGGCGAGGTATTCGAGCAGCCGATCTTTCACTTTGCCCAAGCCATAGTGCTGCTCATCGAGAACGCGTTCCGCCGCGCGCAAATCCAGTTTGTCGCTCGTCTTTTTCGTCCACGGAAGATTCAACAGCCAATCAAGATAGTTGCGGCTGATGGCGTATTCCGCGACGGCGGGCGACATCTGGCTGAGGCGGTCGAGTTCCTTGAGCGCGACTTTCTGCGGCTCTTCTGGCAGCGGATTGTCCTCCAGTTGTTTGCGAAGAGTGGCGACTTCCGTGGCGCCCGCATCTCCTTCACCGAGTTCACGCTGAATAGCCCGCATCTGCTCGCGCAGGAAAAAATCCCGCTGCGTCTTCGCCATCGTCGTCGTGACGTCGTTCTGAATCTTCGTCCCGATCTGGACCACCTCGAGTTCGCGTTCGAGCAAGGGACGAAGCTGCTGCAACCTCTCTCGCACGTCGGGTGTTTCCAACAGTCGCTGGCGATCTTCGAGGCTCAAATTCAAGTTCGCCGCGATCAAATCACTCAACGATCCTGGATTGTCGGTGTTCACCGCCGCGACCTTCACTTGATCGGGCATGGCCGGCGTGAGCTTGATAATCTCGCGGAATTTTTGCGCGGCATTACGCGCCAGCGCCGTCACTTCAGCCTCGACGTTTTCGGGAATGGAATCTCTCAGCACCTCGAACTTGGCGCGCAGATACGGCTTCTTCCCGGTGTAGTTCTTCACGCGAATGCGCCAGAGTCCTTCGATGAGAATCCGGATCGTGTTGTCCGGAAACTTCAACATCTTGAGCACGCGCGCGCCGCAGCCGTACTCGAACAAATCTTCGGGAGCTGGATTCTGGATGTCCGCTTTGCGTTGCAAAACGAGGCCGAGCAGGCGATCGCCTTCCACGACGTCATCGATGAGCTTCGTGCTCTCATCGCTTTCCACCAGCAGCGGCACGACCATGCCCGGGAAAATCACGACGTCGGAAAGGCCGAGGATGGGGAGCGTGTCA
>DATHKK010000584.1:0-3812 GCA_035489355.1 Candidatus Limnocylindria bacterium | reverse complement strand
GGCCACGTTTCCGTGATGGCCATCAACGCGCTCATCGCCAAAACCATTTTCGATGCGAACCCGCGCCAGGAATGTTTCGTCGCGGAAAGTTTTCCGCTCGACTGGATGTATCCGCACCTGGAGCCGCATGGACTCATCATGAAATTGAATCGCCAGCCGCTGGAAAAAATGCCGGACGACATCGTGCGGAAGGATGGTGAATACTGGGCACGTTTCATCCAAGGTGCGCTCGGTCGGTGGCTGACGCGGACGACTTCGGTCGAAGTGGTGTGCGATTTCGCGCAGAGTGTTTTCGCGCGCCAGGAACAGGAACCTTTCCAGCCGGACGAAAAATTCGTGCGCAACAGTGACGCGTGCAAAACCTACTCGAAGCTGCGCAGTGCCCAGGCTGGCGTTTACGCCTGGCGTGTGCAGCACAGCAAATCTCCGGAGGAAAAACAGCGCATGGAGAAAGCCGCGGACCTCGCGTTCCGTCAGGCGTTCGCGCTTTGCCCCTCCAGCCCGGAGGCTCTATTTCGCTACGTCAGTGTTCTCGCGGAACAGAAGCGTTTTCAGGATGCGCGCCGGTTGACCGAAGTCGCTCAGATTTTGGAGCCGACCGGGGGCAACTACCACCAACTGCTGGAAGAGCTGAACAAGCTCGAAGCCGACGCGAACAAAGGAAAGTGATCTCGCGCCAATCCAGCGGCCCTTTCGGACGGGCAACGCGCGGGAGCGGTTGGAAGACGCCGATGTTCAAGGGTGGTTGCCCCTTAACCGTTCTTAACTCGCGCGCAGACTGTCCGGTTTGGCGATTGGCGGGTAACAATGGACAGGTGACGCCACAAAAGCGAATTGCTCAGCGACTACATTGCGACAGGGGTGGAGTCCGCTTTTGCCGCACTGGTGGAGCGGCACATCGGTCTCGTTTACTCTGCCGCATTGCGCATTGTCGTGGAAAGTGGCTGCGCGTTTACACCCTGGCAGACGGCAGTGCCCAACAACGCATTACCGATGACCCAGCGGAGATTTTCGAGGGCAACTGGCAGCGATTCCGAACGGCGCTCTTCATTGACACGTTCAAACGAAGCTGGCCTCCTGCCTCAAGAACATGAAAGCGAAAGCGTTGGTCCTAGCCATGTCGCTGGTATGCCCCGCCCTCGCCGCGGCGGCGGAGGCCGCTCTGGCGAAAAATTTCCCGAAAGGAATCACGCCTCTCGTCAGCACAAATCTCCACAACCTATTTCGGATTTCGACCAATCTCTATTCCGGCAGCTCGCCGGATAACGAAACCGGCTTTGCCGAACTCGCGCGCATCGGGATCAAAACGATCATCAGCGTGGACGGTGGAAAACCGAACGTGGAACTGGCCCATAAATACGGGATGCGCTACGTCCATCTTCCCCACGGCTACGATGGCATCGATACCAACACGCAAACGCAACTCATCAAAGCCGCGGAGATTTCCGCGGGACCTCTGTTCGTTCATTGCCATCACGGGTTGCACCGCGGTCCCACCGCGGCGGCAGTCATCTGCATGGCGAGAAGCGGTTGGTCGCCCGCGTTCGCAGACGAATGGCTTAAAGCCGCAGGGACGGGCAGCAATTACCTAGGGCTGTATCAGACCGTGCGACAGTTTCAAAAACCATCCGCCGAACAATTGAGCCAGGTGCCCTCGCAATTGCCCGAAATCGCCAAGGTCTCGGGTCTCGTGGCATCCATGGTGGCCATTGACGAACACTGGGATTATTTCAAAGTGTTTCGCAAAGCCGGTTACCAGAAGCCGAAGGAACACCCGGATGCGCAGCCCGCGCACGAAGCCGTCATTCTTTGGGAACAAATGCGCGAGGCGCAACGTCTCGACGATTCATCCGAGCTCGGGAAGGATTTCCTGGAGCAACTCAAATCGGCAGAAACACTGGTGCAGGCCTTCGAGAAGACGTTGCGCAAACAGGAAGCGGAAGGCACAGACAATGTTCGTTCTGAACTCGACCGCCAATTTAACGCGGTGGCTCAATCCTGCGCTACCTGCCATAAAGCCTATCGAGACCGACGGAACTAGGGGGTGGGCTGTCGGACCGGTCGCTCATCATCGAGACAGAGATTGCGTGGCGGCTCGCAGCATTCACCACAGCGTAGTGTCACTCAATTCTGCTGCTCTGGAAACGTCTGCGTGGAGCGTCTCCAGCGCGGAAGCTCTATATCGCTACGTCAATGTTCTCGGGGGCCAGAAGCGATTTCAGGATGCGCGCCGGTTGACCGGAGTCACCCAGCTTTGGGTCCCATCGGGGGCAACTAACCACCAACTGCTTGAAGAGCTGAACAAGCTCGAAGCCAACGCGAACAAGGGGAACTGATCTCGCTCTCAACCATCGCCTACGGAATCACCAGTCGCTGAAAATCGGATGGCTTGATCGCATCCACCGCTGAACGAAGTAATTCGGCTGCGGCTTCGAGGCGGCGCAGCTTGTTCGTGGAAAGTTCGATAATGGCGATTCGACGACCCGCCAAGTTCTGCTGATAACGGATGCCTTGGTCCGCAATTCCAAGTGAGCAAAAAATTAATGCCGTGCATGGCAGACGCGCCAATGTGGGATGGCATCACGGATGGCGCGCGGCGGTATCAACCCGGTCGCCAAAACTCGCGCAGTGAGATACTCCACTTCGGCCGTCACCGGAAGAATGATGCAATCGGCGATGGCCGCGAGCCGCTATGCCGCGGCGTCGGGATCGCCCCGACCAGCCTCGCGCAGAACTTCTTTCGAGATGCAGAGTTCATAGTCACCCGTTTCTCTCACCATTCACGCGTCGCAATTTGTTATGCTGCGATTTCCACGTCCCGGCCGGGGCAGGCCGTGAGCAGGCTGGGAATGGTGGTTTCGAGATAGACGCTGGGTTTCATCTCAATGGCGCTGTCGTTCCGTCGCCGAGAAATGTTCGTGAACGATTTTCCATGAGCCTTCGTGCTGCGCGAAGACCAATGTGCCGCGTTCGCGCTCAATTGCGCGTGGCATCCTTGCTCCGGAAATTCTTTTCCTCGTCCGTGCTGCCGCTGCGTTTGTATTTTGCGGCTTGCGGATAGGGAAACAGCGGGCGGGTACGGATGACTTTGCCGCTCACGTCGCGTTTTTCGGCGATGAGTTTGTCGGGGGCCTTGCCTTCTTCGACCCAACGGATGATGGCTTCGTTCAGACCGGTGGGCCGCGCGCCGGGTCCGTTGAAGCCGTGATTGACGCCCGGCACGAGGAACAGGCGCGCGAATTTCGCCGTCGCTTTCTCGCCGCCCATGCGTTGCTGGACGCGCTTGATGTAATCGATGCTGCCCGCAGCCGGGATGAGCTCGTCGGCCAAGCCGTGATAGATAATGACCTTGCCGCCGCGATCGCGGAAACGCGTCAGGTCCGGATCGTCGGTGCCGATGACCGCACCGTATTGTTCCACGGATTTCGTCCAGAGCTGTTCGAAGCCGGCGTAGGTGAGTGTGCTTGCGTCCCACTTCGCGTCTTGCGCGAGGTAGTAGAGCCAATACTCGAGGGCGATGCTGAAGGGTTTTCCTTTCAAGGGTGAACCGCTCGTGCCGGAGCCGCTTGTCCCGGCGTAGGGGAACATGTCCGCGCCGCGCTCGAGTCCATACCAGATGAAACGGCCGTCCTGCGTGCGCGGGCCTTCCCAGACTTTGCGGATGACCTCGGCGTCGGCCGCGGTGAACGTGTCATCGCCGACCTTCGTGCCGACGAGGGTCTTCGGATCGTAGGCGCAACGGAACGGATCATCGATGACGCCGTCTTTCACGGCATCGTCGTTGTCGCAGGCGGCAATCGAGGCGGCGGTGG
>DATHKK010000583.1:0-5817 GCA_035489355.1 Candidatus Limnocylindria bacterium | reverse complement strand
ACCCCGCGCGGCTTGAGGAAGCGAAACGGGAGCTCGTGAAACTTCAGGCGGGCGACGCGGAGAACATCGCCACGTGGAAGGAGATGATTCGCCTCTCGCAGGTGCAATTCGACACCCTCTACGGGCGGCTCAACGTGAAGTTCGATCACGCGCTCGGGGAGAGCTTCTACAATCCGTGGCTCGGCGACGTGGTGAATGATTTGATGGCGCGCGGCATCGCGAGCGAGAGCGAAGGTGCGGTCGGGGTCTTCAGCGATGGCGCCTTGCCGCCCAAGCAGGATCCCTTTCTCGTCAATCGCGATGGCGAGTGGGTCGCCGACCCGGCGCTGGTCCGCAAGAGCGACGGCGGCTTCAATTACATGAGCACCGATCTCGCGACGATCGATTATCGCCTCAAGACCTGGTCACCCGACGAGATCGTGTACGTCGTCGATGACCGCCAGTCACCGCACTTTCGCAAACTGTTTCTCACCTTTGCGCGCTGGCAGCCTGACGCCACGAAATGCACCAAGCTCGTTCACGTCGGCTTCGGGAAAATCCTGGGCGACGATGGAAAGCCCTTCAAGACGCGCAGCGGGGACACGGTGAAACTCGGTGACGTGTTGGACGAGGCGGAGGAACGCGCGCTCAAGACCGTCACGGAAAAAAATCCGGATTGGCCGGAAGCGCAGCGCCGGGAAATCGCCCGCGTCGTTGGCATCGGCGCGGTGAAATACGCGGACCTCCTGCCCAATCGCCAGAGCGACTACGTGTTTAACTGGGAGAAGATGCTCTCGCTCCAGGGCAACACCGCGCCGTATCTGCAATACGCCTACACGCGCGTGCGTTCCATCTTTCGGAAGGCGGGCGAGACTTCGAACTTCGAACCTCGAACCGCCCATCTCGAACTCAACGCTCCCGAAGAACTGGCACTCGCCAAGCACCTGCTGAACTTCGGCCTCACGCTCGAAGCGGTGGTGGAGGATTACCGCCCGAATTTTCTCTGCAATTATCTCTACGAACTGTCCGGCCACTTCGCGCGCTTCTACGAAGCGTGTCCGGTGCTGAAGTCAGAAGGCGAAGAGCGGGCGACGCGCCTGACGCTGTGTGATGTGACCGGCCGTGTGTTGAAGCAAGGGCTGGAAGTGCTGGGGATTGAAGTGTTGGAGCAGATGTGATGAATCATTCGATGTGTTTCATTCAGTGCCGAGTCCGTAGCACTATTCGCATTCAACTGGAATGAATTCGAGGCCCTCGTGAGGACCGCTTTCAATTGCTGCTTTCACAAAATCGTCAATTAGCAGAGCGTTTTGGCAACCAATAACGCGGAACAGGTGCACGTCGCGCGGAACGTTTAATCCTACGAGCACAAGCTTCAAAACTGCGTGGAAAGTTCCAATCGTGACAGGTGAAAGAACAGATTTTCTTAGAGAAAGTGCGTCAATCAATCGCAGAGCATTCAAGACAACGAAATCCGTTCGCACTGCGTTACCCGACGAATCTTTCAACACGATAGGCACAGGCTCAAAATCAGCGTCCGCCACCTTTGCAATACGAGTTGCCAAACGTTTCGACACGATTCTCCAGCCTAGCGCACTCACTACTACATCGAAATCGTTACGACATTCGTCTGGCAAAATAAGTTCCACTTGGCTCGGGACCGCGCTAACTGTCTGACCATTGTTGAATGCAAGGCTTGAGAATCCCTTGAGCGCGTGGGTCTTTAATCGGATCGCTTTTCCACGCGAGTGTTCGGGCGACAATCCTAGTTTGTAAAAGGCCCGATCCGTCATGCTTCGCAATCCCTGCTTCAACCAAAGGCACCTTCGGGGCGCGTGATCATCATCGCAGGCGATGACCAGAGAATCCTACTGTGTCCGCGAATAATCCGTCGCCTTCATGTAAGTGGACTTCACGCCGCCCGGAGCAGTCAACGAACCGCCCGCCTTCTTCTCGGAATCCGCCAGCGCCTTCTTCCAATCAGGATCCTGGCGGAAAGCACCGAAGGACGCCGCGCCCGCTTCAGGAGTCCGGTGCGCGATGATGTAAATGAGCCGGGAGTCCGCGCCCTTTTGGTCGGGCATCAGATGCCAGTAAGCGAGGTTCTCCATGCCGTGCTTCTGGAACAAGCCGAGCGTGTGATCGCGAAAGCGTGAGTCGAGCGCGGCCAGGTTTCCTTCCGTGGTCGTGTAGTCGCGCATTTCGAACACGCGCGGGCCGCTGCCTTTCGACGCCTTGATCGCGGGCGAATAATCGGTCGGAACCATGAAGTAAGACTCAATCTTGTTGACCAGCTTGCCATTCGCTTCGGAAGCTTTCGCTGCCGCCTTCCATTCGGGATCAGCGCCAAAGGCCGAGAAGGATTTCTTGGCGGCGTCGCGGCTCGCGTGGGCGAGGACGTAGATCAAAAGGTTGTTGGTGTTATCGATGGGCGTCCAGTAACCGAGGTTCTCGATGCCGTGTTTCTCGAACAGCTTCGTGGTGTGATCGCGGAAACGCTTGTTCAAGTCATCCAGCTTGCCCGGGGCAGCGTGGTAAATCCGCAGTTCGTAAACGCGCGCGTCCTTCGGTTCAGCAGCAATGACGAGCGCGGTGCCAGCCAAGAGCATGGCGGACAAGGTGAGGAAGGTGTTCATGCGCGCCATGCCAATGGAAATCAGCCTGACAGTCAAAGCGAAAGAAGTTCCGCATAGTGAGAGCGATTCCCAAAAGTCATTTCCGCTGGAGTGAAGTGAATCCCCTTTCCCCTCACCATCCCCTCTCCCACGGGAGAGGAAGTGCCGCAGCCGGTCGCTCGATTCCTCTGATCGCGTGAGTTGAGCGCAAGGGCTGGCGCCGATTCTCCCTCTTCTATGGGAGAAGGCCGGGGTGAGGGGAAGGGCCCGTCCGGATCGTTCAAGCCACGCGCCGGAGTGAGGTGGTCGCGAATCTCGAATGCCCCAGCCATCAGCGGCCCGGCGCGCTGGGGACAGCGACGCCCCACCCGGGCTCCTCCTCTCTCGGAAACGCCTGGCGCTTGTTTGGATTTTGGATTTTGGATTTTGGATTTTCCCCCTAACGTCCCGCGTCCATGACAGAACAAATTGAAACGCTGGGCATCATCGCGGGCGACCGTTCGCTCCCGTTGCTGCTGGCGCAGCAGGCGCGCGCGCTGGGCGTGCGGAAGCTCATCGCCATCGGTTTCGAGGACCAGAGCAATCGCGACCTCGAGCCGCTCGTGGACAAGATGATTTGGATGAAGCTCGGCCAGCTCACCAAGCTCATCGACGCCTTCCACGCACATGGTGTGCGGCATTGCGTGATGGTGGGGAAGATTGCGCCCAAGAGTTTCTTCGATGTGCGCCCAGACCTGCGCGTAACGATGGCGGTGCTGAAGTTAAAGGAGAAGAACGCGCACACACTCTTCGGCGCGTTTGCGGACGAATTGCAAAAGGATGGGATCGAGCTCGTGCCAGCCACGCGCTGGTTGAAACCCATCATGCCCGGCGCCGGATTTCACATCGGGCCGAAACTGTCGGACGAGCAACGGGCGGATGTGGAATTCGGTTTCCGCATCGCGAAGGAGATTTCACGTTTGGAAATCGGCCAATCCGTGGTGGTGAAAAACGGCGCCGTGCTCGCGGTGGAAGGATTCGAAGGCACGGACAAATGTTTGCAGCGTGGCGGCGAACTTTCCGGCAAGGACGGCGGCGCGGTCGCTGTCAAAGTGGCGAAGGAAAAACACGATATGCGCTGGGACATCCCTTGTGTCGGTGAACAAACTTTGCAGACGTGCGCCGCCGCGAGGCTCTCCGTACTGGCCATCGAAGCGGACAAAACGCTTTTGCTCGATCGTGAACGGGTGGAAGTCCTGGCGAAGAAAAATAAAATTGCCGTCGTGAGCGTGGGCTGACCGCGCCTCCTACACTCGCCCAATCCATTTGCGTTCCTCCCACACGGCTTTGAGAGAAGCGACATTGCGGGAATCGAACACGTGCTTCGCCGCTTTCAACACCTTGCCGCGTTGCAACGCCTGCCATGCATCGCTGGTGTTGATGGCCACCGACTGCATCACGCTCGGGTCACGGTAGCAGTCGATCATGCAACGCGTGCAGCCGTCACGAATCAGCTTCGACTCGTCCCAATCGTACACGCTGCACATCGGCTTTTCCCAGAAGTGGCAGCGATAAAGATTCAAGTGCCAATCGAGATAAAAATATTTGTGCCCGCCGAGGCAACCGAATCGCTCCTTCTCGCCGCGCAGGTGCCGTTGCATCTCGTTCAACGACTCCGTGGGATTCGTGACCGGGAAATCGCTGTTCCGTTTCAATTCTTTGATCCGCGCGAAAACGTTTTCCAATTCGTCGTTCGTATAGCTCACGAGATTCGAACCGCTGAAACTGAGGTAGCTCGAATTCAGCGTCGTGAGGGGATAGCTGAAGGTGCAACTGTTGAACCCCATCTCGCGCAGGAACGCCGGGAGTTTTCCGTAATCGTCGATCAACTTGCTCGCCGTGACACTCGCGGTGGTTTGAATCCCCAGTTCCGCGAACACTTCGTTGGCGTATTGGATCTTCCGGCACACGTCGGGCAAGCCGCGATTTTTTTCGTGCCGCGCCACATCGTGCGCATCCACAGACATGATCACGCTGCTCAATCCCGACGAAGCCAGCGCGCGCATGTTCGTTTCCGTCCACAGCGAGCCATTGGTGCAGACCATCGCGTGAATGCCGCGCTCGGTCGCGTACCGAACCATCGCGTTCAGGTCGCGATGCACGAGCGGTTCGCCGCCGACGAAGAGCAGGTAGCCAATGTGATTTCGCCCTGCGATGTCGATCACGTCGCGCGCCTCTTCCAACGTCACGCTACGGCGCTGCCTGGGATTAAACTTGTCCACGGCGAAACCACAGAAGTCGCATTTGGCGTTGCAAACATTGGTGATGGCAAACTGGAGATAACCCGGGCCGCCGTGCTGAAGAACTTCTTTGAAGAGTTGCCAGCCGCCTTTTTTTGGTCTAACGGTCGGCGAAGTAAAACATTCCTTCACCTTCGCCGGCGCCCGGTCAATAGCCTCTGCAACTGCGCTCATGAAACTGCAGGAATCTGGGGAACAGATCGCGGTGTAGCAACTCTTAAGAGCCGCCGAGCCGCTTTCAAGGACAGCCGACGGCCGCTCGGCTTTGAAAGGAGCGGATGTTTACGCGACGGTTCGAGCCTATTACAGCTTTCCCATGATTCAGCCGGAAGAGCTGGTGGGCGGCGAATGGGCCGAGTGGTATCGGCTCACACCTGTTCAACGCTGGCTGGAGAGCGAGAAGCTGTGGCAGACCTACCTCGCGCTCGGAGGCTCACTTGATCCCGAACCCGATACGCAAAGTCCTTTCTTCGATGCGCGCGCTGCGTCCGCGCCCTGCTTATGGGCGGTCAGGCGTGCGTGTTTTGCGGCGCGGCCGAGTTTAGCCGCGACACAGATTTGGCCGTTGTGGCCGATGCTGCCGCACAAGGCATTCGGATCAAAGTAATCACCTCACGCCTTCTTCACGAAGCAGGCTTTCAGGCCAACGGCAACGCCATCCACCTTGCAGTCAATCTCATGATCGCCGTCCACGAGTCGGATCGATTTGGATTTCGAGCCGCCTTTGAGCACCTGCGAGCCGCCCAGCTTCAAATCTTTGATCAAGATGACGCAATCGCCGTCCGCGAGTACAGCGCCGTGGGCATCCTTGACGACGCGGGGGCCGGCAGCGGCTTCGGCTTCGGCCACGCGTTCCCATTCGTGACCACAGGTGACGCACTCCCAGCGGTTAGAGTGTTCCAAAACCTCGGTCATCTCGCACATCGGACAGGCAGGTTTGCTCA
>DATHKK010000582.1:0-2985 GCA_035489355.1 Candidatus Limnocylindria bacterium | reverse complement strand
CAAACATTCGAGCAATACCGCGGCTCGGGTTGGATGGAGTCGATTCACCCCGACGACCGGGAACACCTCACGGAGCGCTGGCGCAAAGCGGTCAATCGCGAAACGCGTCCGCCCAACGATCGTTACTACGAGATCGAATATCGTGTGCGCCGTCACGACGGCGTTTATCGCAATTTTCTCACGCGCACCGTTCCCGTCCTTGATCCCACTGATAACGTCGAAGAATGGGTCGGCATCTGTTACGACATCACCGAACAGAAGGTGCGCGAGGAACAGTTGCGCGACAGCGAAGAGCGGTATCGCAGCCTGGTGGAAGTCGCGCCCGACATGATCTTCGTGCACCAGGACGGTCGGATCATTTTCATGAACTCCGCCGGCATGCGAATGTTGCGCGCGCCCGGCCCGGAGGTCTTCAAGGACATGCCGGTGCTCGACTTGGCGCATCCGGATTTTCAAGAAGTCGTACGCGACCGCATGCGCCGGACAGCTTCGGGCCAGAAAGTTCCGACCATGGAGCAAAAGATCCGCCGTTACGACGGGACTTACGTGGACGTCGAGCTCGGCGCCACCGGGTTCATTTATCAAGGCCGTCCCGCGGTGCAAGTTGTCGCGCGCGACATCACCGCGCGCTTGCAGGCACAGGAGGAATTGCGCGCGAGCGAAACCCGTTTTCAACTCGTCACGCGTGCCACGACGGATCTGGTTTACGACTGGGACATGACGACGAACGCGATTTGGTGGAACGAAAACCTGCGCCACCTCTTCGGCTACGAAGGCAAACCTGAAACGCTCGGCATCACTTTTTGGATGTCGCTCATCCATCCCGATGACGCGGAGCGCATCAACGCCAGCCTCTTTGGAGCGGTGTCGGCCGGAAAACAATTCTGGGCGGACGAATATCGTTTCAAACGTCTCGACGGTTCCTACGCGAACGTCCTCGATCGTGGTTACATCGTGCGCAACGCGAAGGGTGAACCGGGGCGCATGATCGGCGCGATGATGGACATCACCGATCGCAAGCTTACGGAGCAGCGCCTGCGCGATTCGCGCGAACAGTTACGCGCGCTCACCGCACATCTCGAACGTGTGCGCGAAGAAGAGCGGACGCGCATCGCCCGCGAGATTCACGACGAACTGGGCCAGGCGCTCACGGGATTGAAAATGGACCTGAGTTGGTTCGCCGCACGCCTGCCGAACCAACACGCGCTCCAGGAAAAAAGCGCCAGCATGCTCAAGCTCATCGACTCGACCGTGAACGCCGTGCGGCGCCTTTCCACGGAGTTGCGTCCCGCCATTCTCGACAGCCTGGGATTGATCGCCGCCATCGAATGGCTCGCGCAGGAATTTGAAAAGCGCACCGGCGTCACCTGCGCGTTCGTCACCGCGGACGACGAACTCACTCTCGACGATGACCGCACGACCGCGCTCTTTCGCATTTGCCAGGAAGCGCTCACCAATGTCGCGCGCTACGCCGAAGCCACGTCCGTTCACATCTTGCTCGAGATTGACGACAAAGAGATTCTGCTACGCATCAAGGACAACGGGCGAGGCATCACGGAAAAAGAGACGAAGGCGACAAAATCCTTCGGCTTGCTCGGCATGAGGGAGCGCGCGCGGCTGCTGGGCGGCACGTTCGAAATCAGCGGGGCGCCGGACCAGGGGACAACATTGACCGTGCGCATCCCGGCCCTACGGCGGGCGCCTGTCGCGGTTGAATTCTTGAAGATCGAACCTTGAACCTTGAACTTCGAACCCTGAACTTCGATCCGAGCGGACGCGCCATTCAAAGGTTCGAGTTCGGCGCGTGGCAAAGTCATAAGCATGAAAATTCTGATCACTGACGATCACGCCGTGCTGCGCCGCGGACTGAAACAGATCCTTGAGGACGGCTTCGGCAAGGTTCAGTTCGGCGAAGCGTCCAATGCCAGTGAAGCCATCGCCGCGGTGAGCAAAGAGCACTGGGACCTCGTCGTGCTCGACATCACCATGCCGGGCCGCACGGGCCTTGAGGCGTTGAAAGAAATGAAGGCGCTCAAGCCGAACGTGCGCATCCTGGTGCTCAGCGTTCACAGCGAAGACCAATTCGCCGTGCGTGTGCTCAAAGCGGGCGCGAGCGGTTTTCTGAACAAGGATTCCGCGCCGGAGGAACTCGTGAAAGCCGCGCGCAAGGTGCTCTCGGGCGGACGTTACGTGAGCGCATCGCTGGCCGAGAAACTTGCCCTGCACCTCGATCATCCATCCGATGAATTGCCGCACCAGCAGCTTTCCGATCGCGAGTTCCAAGTGCTGCGCATGATTGGCTCGGGCAAAACGGTTTCGGAAATCGCCGTCGAACTTTCCTTGAGCGTCAAGACCGTGAGCACTTATCGCGCGCGCATTCTGGAGAAGATGAATCTGCACACGAACGCGGAACTGACGCGCTACGCCTTCGAGAACAAATTGGTGGAGTAAGGCTGGTTCGTTTGGCGCATCCAAGGACATGTTGCCGAGCCATTGATAGTAGGGCGCGTCGCTCCGCGCGCGCCGCGAACGGAAAAAAAATCTGCCAACCTCGGGAGATTTCTTGCTCCGCGGCGGCGCGCGCGGAGCGACGCGCCCTACCTTTCACAACCGCCGCGCCATTCGGGCAACACGCATCTGGGATGTCTGCCTGTTCCGTCCGTCGAAATCCGATTGAGTGCGGCGCACGCCTTTGTCATTCTCTCGTCATTCTATGGAACCCACCTACACCATCCTCGGCGGCGACGGCAAACAATACGGCCCCGTGACTGCGGAACAATTTCGTGATTGGGCGCGCGACGGCCGCGTGAGCGGCGAGACGCAAGTGTGGCGCAACGATCAACCGGCGTGGGTGGCCGCAGCGGCGCTTCCTGAACTCGGAGTCGTGGCACCCACCGCAATCGCCGCGCCCGCGCCCGGCCCGATAGTGATGCCCGTACAAGACGCGGAGTTGGAAGCTCGGTTGAAGTCAGGCGCGAGTTGGTT
>DATHKK010000581.1:0-4916 GCA_035489355.1 Candidatus Limnocylindria bacterium | reverse complement strand
TATCCTCGGCGTCGGCGTCATCATCAAGGGCGAGAGCGGCATTGGCAAAAGTGAGTGCGTGCTCGCGTTGCTCGAGCGCGGCTACAGCCTGGTGGCCGACGACATCACGCGCGTGTCGTTGATCGATGGACGCGATGTGATGGGCACGAGTTCCGAGCTGACGCGCAATCACATGGAAGTGCGCGGCATCGGCATCATCAACGTGCAGCAGATGTTCGGCGTGCGCAGCATCCGGCGCGAGAAGCGCGTCGATCTGGTGATCACTTTGAAGGTTTGGGAAGCCGTGCCGGACGTGGACCGCGTGGGGATGGAGGAGCAGTTTATCCAGATTCTGGGCGCCGACGTGCCGCACATGATTATCCCGGTGCGTCCCGGCCGCGACCTCGCGCGCCTCGTCGAAGTGGCGGCGTTCCAGACCAAGCTGAAACAATCCGGCTACAATCCCGCCAAGGAATTGAACGACATGCTCATCGCCCGCATGCAACAGGACCAGAAGCTTTGAAAAAGCTCGGGGCATGGACAACGTGCAGCCGGTTTGCAACCGGCAGTTGGTTTCCGTCCCGGCAGAGTGGAGAAAACAAGATTCACGCGTTCTGAACTCAGTGGCTTCTGCCAGTTACAAACTGACAGCACTTTGATGGAGTCGAGTGAACGCCCGGTTGAACTTGTTTGCGCGCGCGATCTCAGACAAACTTCCTCCCGGCGATCAGCAAGACGCGCACACAAATCACTATGTCCTCAACACTCAAAGCTCTGCGCGCGCTCTCGGATTCGACACGGCTGCGTGTCATGGCCTTGCTCGAGCGCGATGAGTTGTCCGTGAATGAACTCCAGGAAATTACGCGCATGGGACAATCGCGCATCTCCACTCATCTGCGCCTGCTCCAGGACGCGGCTCTGTTGCAATCGCGGCGTGACGGAAAGCGCACGTTCTATCGCGTCAATGAAGATGCGGACAAAGCGGCGCGCGACATCATCGCGCTGGCCGTGAAAGGCGCGAACGAATTGCCCGAGCACGCCAGCGACGAGGTGAATTTGAAGCGCATTCTCGCGCGGCGAAACCAGCAGGAGCAGGTTTACTTCAACCAGGTCGCGGGACGTTTCGATCGCAGCTACGGACCGGGCCGTTCCTGGCAGGCGTTCGGGCAATTGCTGTTGAGAATCCTTCCGCCCGTCACCGTGGCCGATCTGGGTTCGGGCGAAGGGTTGCTGAGCGAACTGCTGGCGCGCCGCTGCAAGAAAGTCATCGCCGTCGATAACTCCGAAAAGATGGTCGAGTTCGGCGCGCGCAAGGCGAAGAAGAACGGATTGAAGAACCTCGAGTTCCGTCTCGGCGATTTGCAAAATCCGCCGGTTGATCCGGAGAGCGTGGACCTGGTGATTCTCAGCCAGGCATTGCATCACGCCGCCAAACCGGATGAAGCCATCAAAGCCGCGCACCGCATGCTCGTTCCGGGCGGACAATTTCTGCTGCTCGATCTGGCGAAGCACAAGTTCGAGCGCGCCCACGATCTTTATGGTGATCGCTGGCTCGGTTTCGCTGAAAGTGATTTGCAGCGATGGCTCGAAGCCGCGGGATTCAAAAAAATCGAAATCAGCATCGTCGCCCGCGAGGAGCAACCGCCCCATTTCGAAACCGTCCTCGCCTCCGCGCAGAAGTAACCACCGCGCTCCTTTTACAACAGCCTGTGTTGCAACTCCTGTCCGTCCTCGTCCGACATCCAAATTCCGCGCCGACGCTCCCTGAACTCGTGACGCAAAAAGCCCGGTGATTCCAAACGGCCTGCGGACGTTGACGATTTCTTGATCGACGACGAATTTCACCGGTTAAATCGAAGCAACATCGTCTCAATTGCCCGCCAGCCATCTTGACCGTTCCAACCGTGTGCATAGCATCTGCTATCGCGTTAGGTAGATCGTTCGGATCGAACCAAAGATTCTATGAAACAATCGCTCCTGAGAAATATCATTCTGTTCGCAACGGCCCTGATTTTGGCCGTGCCGGCGGCAAGAGCCACACCCTACGCGTCATCGATCACCAACACCGGCACCTCCATCAGTTTCCGGCTGAACGAAGCGGCTGACTCGGTGAAAATTATTTCGAGCGGCGGCGCCGTCACGAACGATCTCGGCGTGAAACCGGCGGGCTTTCACACCACGAACCTCATCATCGTGGGCGTGTTCCAAATCGAGGTGCTCAAAGGCCCTTCGCTCGGATACCTGAACGGCGTCACGAACTTGATTAGCGCAGACACGAACGTGTTGCTGCGCTTCAACGCACCACGCGGCTTGGCGGTGAACAAAAATCCGGCGTCGCCCTACTTCGGCCGTATCTACATATCGAACGCCGACACGGGCAGCCTGGCCGCGTCCGGCTTATTTCCAGCGCGCAACCTCGTGGCGGGCGACGGCATTTTCGTCCTCAACGCTGACTTCACGGACCCGCTCGGCCAGAGCAACACGGCTCGCACGGCGGGCATCGACTGGCGGACCAATATCACCGACACGGCGAACAAGCCGTTCCGCATCGAAGTGGGCGAAGACGACAACCTTTACATCTCCGATTACAGCTCACCGACCAACGCCATCACCGGCAATCTCTACGTGGCTGACGCGGATGTATCGCCCGGTTCCGGCACGAATGTATTTGTCTTCGACCCGAACATCGCCGGACGTTTTCCAAGTTCGGCCATCGTCAAAGGCTCGCTGGATGGAGGCAACCTTTCGGTTTATGGCATCTATCCTGACAAGTCATACGAGTATGACATTTTTGGATCATTTTCCTTCAGTGTGATGCAGCGTTGGGACGTCGGGTCGGGGCCGCTGCCTTCGCCGGCGGCGCCGGTTCGCGTCACTGATTTGCCGATTTTGATTGCCGACGTTCCGAGCGTCCTTTCCGACATTGATATCGCGCCGGATGGGAAATACTTCCTCACTCAGAACCGTTCCGATGGTTTTGAAGCTGGACTCTACGTGGTGGATCCGACGAGTGACGCGGACTCGTCCGGTTTTGCCGACATTGTTTTCAATTCGTATGCTTCCAGCATCGTTTACTTCGGTCTGACGAATGACCTGCTCTTTCAAACCCGCGCGGTGAAAGTTTCTCCCGACAATAAAGTCGTGGCGCTCATTCGCGACGACAACCGCATCTGGATCATTCCATTGACCAACGGTTTGCCTGATCTCGCCGGCCGCATGTTGTTGGATTCCGGCATCCTCACCACGCTCGGCCGTGATGTTTCGTTCGATGCGGCGGGCAATCTTTACACCGCCAGCTCCGGGCAGGGCGCGGTGAAATCGTTTTCTCCTGGCTTCCCTGCGCGCGCGGTGACCGGCTCTGACGGTACGTTCAGCCTCACTCGCATCACGGGCAACGACATTAGCCTGACGTTGGTGGACACGAATGCCTCCGAACCTGGCGGGGACACCGCGCAATTCATACTCACGCGCGCGGGCGATCTCACCGACCCTTTGACTGTCCGCATTGCTTACACGGGCACGGCGACCTTCACGAACGACTACACCGGCGCGCCGACCAACGTCACGTTTGCCGCCGGCCAGTCCGTCACCAACATGATAGTCACGGCGCTGGATGACTCTGCAGGCGAAGCGACGGAGACCATCATCGTGAGCATCGCCCCTGGAACCAACTACCTCGCCAAGGGCGCAATCTCGGGCACGTTGTTCATCGCCGATGATGGCGACCCCGCTTCCGTCATCATTTCTGGCGCGGACACCAATCTCTACGAACGCATGGTGGTGGACACCGGGCGGTTCGTGATTACGCGCGCAGGCGCCCCGGTGGGAAATCTCGACGTGAACGTCGCCTACAGTGGCACGGCCGTGGGCGGCATCGATTACGTGACCTTCACCAACGTGATCACCATTTCCAACAATCTCTTTTCCGCGACCAACAACGTCATCGTGCCCATCGACAATGCGCTGCTCGACGGTAATCGCACCATCATCGTGACTGTCCTCCCGGGAGCCGGCTATGTCCTGGGCGGTGCCAGCAGCACCACGCTGTTGATTCGCGATGATGAAACCACGCCCAACACGCCCGTGCTCTTCAGCGACGATTTCGACACGGATCACTCCGCCAATTACACGATCCTTTTTGGGGCCGACAGCGGGCCGGACACGAAAGTCGTTGATTTCAATTTCGACTACGGTGTGTTCGGCATCCCGGTCGCGCCCCACACCACCAATGGCACGACGCGCGGGTTGAAACTCACCGTGAACAAGGGCGCCATCGGCGCGGCTGCCGGCGTGAACGCTTATGCCAATGGAGTGAGTTTCAGCAACGCCTACGCCTTGCGGTTCGACATGTACACGACTTTCACCAACGTGCCCGCTGGAACAACCGAGCATGACATTTTCGGCCTCAACCATTCCGGCGCGCGGACCAATCGCGCGGTAAGCGCGAACGGCCTGGCAGGCGGTGATGGCGTGTGGGCGGCGGTGGAAGCGGATGGATCGGCCAGCAGCACCGCGCGCAGCTACGCGCTTTTCGGCAGCACCAATAACACGGTGGCCCCACCTTTCAGCTTTGCTTCGGCCCGCGCGTTTGACACGTTCTTCACGATTCCGCCGTTCGCCTTCCCTGGTTATCCGACGGCTGGTGCGCCCAGCCGCCAATGGGTGGATGTCGAACTGAGCCAGACGAACCTCTCCACGAACCTCGTGGTGACGTTGAAGATCAACAACGTAATCATGGTTTCGCGCATGAACAACACAGCCTTCACAAGCGGCACCATCATGCTCGGCTACATGGATTCTTTCGCCTCGCTCGGCAGCCCGAACAATTTCGTGGTCTATGACAACGTGCGCGTGGTGAACCTAACGACGGACCGGCCTTTCATCACGGCCGTGCGCAAAAACGGCTCGAACATCGAAGTGGATTTCACGTCAGGTGC
>DATHKK010000580.1:0-6376 GCA_035489355.1 Candidatus Limnocylindria bacterium | reverse complement strand
TCATTGCAGCGCGCAAGAGGTTGCCTTTGGATTTTCATCGTTCTGATGTTGTCGATTAAAGGGCAGGCACACGCGGACATTATCGCCGGGCCTGTCTTCAGACAATTTGGCCTGACTCTCGATGTGGGGACACGCACCGAGATTCTCGGGCCAATCTTTTATGCTGAAGAGCGGGAAGAAACTTCACAATGGGCCGTCCCGCCTTTGATGTCTTACACACATTACCGAGGCGTGCCCGCGACTGAATTCGATCTTCTCTACCCGATCATCACTTACGATCGATTCGGACCTGAGTATCGTTTTCAGATCCTGCAACTCTTCAACTTCGCCGGTGGTCGCAAGCAGGACGACACGAACGCGCATCGATTCGCGCTCTTCCCCATTTACATTCAACAACGGTCTGCCGTTCCGGGCGAGAGCTACACCTCCGTGCTGCCTTTCTATGGCCGCCTGAAGAACCGGCTTTTTCGCGACGAGATTTTTTTCGTGATGATGCCGCTCTACGTGGAAACGAAGAAGCGGGACATCGAGACTTTCAATTACGTTTTCCCAATCTTCCATTTGCGCCGCGGCGGCGGGCTTAACGGCTGGCAATTCTGGCCGCTCGTCGGGCACGAGCACAAAGTGCCCACCGTCCGCACGAACTTCTGGGGAGACGATGTTCCGGTTCCCGGCCATGATCGGAAATTTGTCTTGTGGCCGATTTTCTTCGATCAACGCATGAGCCTTGGCAGCACGAATGAAGGACATACACAGGCGGTTATTCCGCTTTACAGCTTCACACGTTCGCCGCTGCGCGACTCGACCAGCGTGCCGTTCCTGCTTGGGTGGAGTTCCACTCACGATCGGGAAAAAAAATATCACGAGATTGGCGCGCCCTGGCCGTTGATTGTTTTTCGCCGCGGCGAAACGGCGAACACCGATCGCGTCTGGCCATTCTACAGCCGCGCGACCAACGAGTTCCTCGAAAGCAGCTGGTATCTGTGGCCGGTTTACAAATACAACCGCGTCCACTCCGATCCGTTGGACCGCGACCGCACCCGCATTCTTTTGTATCTCTATTCGGACACCACAGAGAGAAACACGGAGACAGGGAACGCGCGTCGGCGCCGGGAATTCTGGCCGCTCTACACGCATCGCCGCGAGTGGGACGGCAGCGAACGGCTGCAAATTTTCGCTCCCCTGGAGCCGCTCCTGCCCAACAACAAAAGCATCGAGCGCAATTATTCGCCCCTCTGGTCGATCTGGCGCGACGAGAAAAACGGCCAGACCGGTGCCCGGAGCCAATCCTTTCTGTGGAACCTCTACCGGCGCGAAACCGGAACGAACACCAGCAAGACGGCAGTGCTCTTCGGCCTAGTGCGACATTCTTCCGATGCCGAGGGAAGGCACTGGCGGCTGTTTTTCTGGCCGAAGTGAGAGCAACGATTTGGAATTTTTCCACTCGATTGTCTGCGATCGTTGCGCCGCGTTTATTGATTATGGTAACTTTCCAGTCGCTGTTCCCCTGCCACATTAACTCATTCTTTTGCCAGGAAACCCCGAACAGCATGGCAGCGACGATGACTGCAAGAATAATGGTCAATGCGCTGTCCATATCCGCACTTTCTGCCGGCGAATCGCTTCAGTTCGCGGCTGTGCGAAAGTGACGACGTGTGAGGCGGAGCGGTTCATGTCGTAACGGGAGTTTTCGTCTCAACCGATGCAGTCGCGCCGATCCGATCGGTGCGGAACCTGATCGATGCAACGATGGTGAGCGCAACGAAGGTCAGTAGAACGGCGAGTTGAGTGAGCTTGAAAGGCGATTCGGTTTGAGTCGGCGCCAACGTCTTGAGCGCCGGCACTTTTTGGAAGAGCTGCACTATCAGGACGAAGACGTTGAGATAGAGCGAAAGCATGGCATTGATGACGTAGGCCTTGCGCCACGCGCCGCTGAGTTGGCGGAGGTAGCGCGCGTAAAGCGCAATGGCCAGGACGACCAGCGATAAGATCCCAACCGCATGGGCCGGCGTGAAGCCGCGAAACGGAAAGAAAAATCCGGTGACGCTGGTCGCCAGCGTCGTTGTCAGAAAGAGTTTTGTCCATCCATCGAATCGTTTACCGGTGAGCAGGCCAAACAAGACGATAAATCCAGAGAAAATTCCCACGAGGCTTATCAAAACGTGAATTAAAGTGAAGGTTGTCATATCGAGATCGTAATGATTTGCGGTTGAGGTTTTGAGTGAGTTCACAGGCTGTTAACGCAAGCCGCCAGCGATGACAAATGTTTCGCCGGTGATCCAGGACGAGTCCGTGGACGCGAGGAAGACTGCCGCACCTGCAATGTCATCAGGCTGGCCGAGCCGGCCGAGGGGCGTCTGTGCCTTGACCTGAACTTTCATCTCGCTCTCCTCGATTCCAGCCGCGTGGGTTCCTTCCGTCTCCACCATGCCGGGCCTGATGGCGTTGACACGAATCCCGCGCGGCCCAAGTTCCGCCGCGAGCGATCGCGTGATGGCATCCACCGCGCCTTTGGTTCCGCTGTAAACAGCCGCATTGGGAAACGCGAGCGTGCTCACGATCGAACTGATGTTAATGATGCTGCCGCCTGCAGAAGGGAACGACTTCACCGCCGCCTGGGAAACGAGGATGAGGCCAAGGACATTCAAATTGAATTGCTTGTGGAAATGATCCTCGGTGACGTCTTCGAGCGGAGAGAACTCATAAATGCCAGCGTTGTTGACGAGGATGTCGAGCTGGCCGAATGCCTTCTTCGTTTCGGCGAACAAGCGTGCGATGTCGGCTTTCGTCGCCACGTCCGCATGAACCGCGATGGCTTTGCCGCCCGCGCTGGTGATTTCGGCGACGACTTTGTCCGCGCCGGTTTTGCTGGAGGCATAATTGACAACGAGGGCTGCGCCTTCCGCCGCGAGATGTTTGGCGATGGAAGCGCCAATGCCCTTCGATGCTCCCGTGACGACAGCGACTTTGCCGGCAAGTTTCCTGGATGGTGGGATCATAACTTTGGATAGTTGATTCAGGGTCAGGACTTGAGGAACGCCAGCAGGTCCGCGTTGAGTTGTTCCTTGCTCGTGTCGCCAAGAGCGTGGGTGCCGCCCGGATAAATTTTCAACGTGGCGTTCTTGACGAGCTTTGATGAAAGCATCGCTGACGCTCCGATCGGCACAATCTGATCGTCGTCGCCGTGGATGATGAGCGTTGGCACGTCGAACTTCTTCAAGTCCTCGGTGAAGTCCGTTTCCGAAAACGCCTTGATGCAGTCGTAGGCGTTCTTGTGGCCGGACATCATGCCCTGCATCCACCACGATTGAATCAACCCTTGCGAAACCTTCGCGCCGGGCCGGTTGAAGCCGAAGAACGGGCCGCTGGCGACATCCAGGAAGAACTGTGCGCGATCCGCCAGATACGCTTTGCGGAAGCCGTCAAAAACCTCGATGGGCAGACCACCGGGATTGGCCCCAGTCTTGAGCATGATGGGAGGCACCGCGCCCATCAACACGGCCTTCGCCACGCGCTTCGTCCCGTGACGACCGATATAGCGCGCCACTTCGCCACCGCCGGTCGAGTGGCCGATCATGGTGACATTTTTCAGGTCAAGTTTCTGGAACAGTTCCGCCAAATCGTCTGCGTAGGTGCCCATGTCGTTGCCGTTCCACGGCTGACTGGACCGTCCATGTCCGCGCCGGTCATGGGCAATGCAGCGGTAGCCATTGGACGCCAGAAAGAACATTTGAGAGTCCCAGGCATCCGCGCTCAGCGGCCAGCCGTGACTGAAGACAACGGGCTGTCCCGTGCCCCAGTCCTTGAAGTAGATTTGTGTGCCGTCCTTAGTGGTGATTGTATTCATGTGACGCCCTCCGTTGTTTCAATTGTTGTGTTGCAGCGCAGAAATATTCGCAAGCTTCGTTTCAGTGGCCAACCCCGTTATCGGGAAGCCGCCAGAGGCCGCCGTTCCTTCATTCAATCTGACTTATTATGAGGGCGGCTACGACGGTGTGAAGACCGAAGGTGGCACGGAGATGAAGGAGCCATCATATTGGCGTGAACAAGGAACGGAGAATCGACAGGGATGGAATTATGAAAAAGCTACTTCGCATTCATCAAAGTTCAGGAATGCACTGGGTCGGCAACGGCTTCCCCGTGCGCTCCGTGTTTGACTACAACGGCCTCGGGCGCGAGTTGAGTCCGTTCCTGCTGCTCGACTACGCCGCGCCGTATGAATTTCCGCCCAGCAATGAGAAGCGCGGTGTGGGCGGGCATCCGCACAAAGGATTTGAAACCGTGACGATCGCTTATCAAGGCGAGGTGGAACATCGCGACTCCAGCGGCGGCGGCGGAAAGATTGGCGCAGGCGACGTGCAGTGGATGACGGCTGGCAACGGCATCGTCCACGAGGAATTCCATTCCCAAGATTTTACACGCAAAGGCGGCACTTTCCAGATGATGCAGCTTTGGGTCAACTTGCGCGCGAAAGACAAGAGCGCGAAGCCCAGGTATCAAACCTTGCTCAAGGCGCAGATTCCAAACGTGCCACTGCCGAAGGAAGCCGGAACGGTGCGCGTCATCGCGGGCGAATATGACGGCCACAAGGGGCCGGCAAAAACTTTCACACCCATCAACCTATGGGATGTGAATCTCCGCGCCGGCAAATCGACAGAACTGCCACTGCCCAACGGCCACACCACGATGTTTCTCGTGCTGAGTGGCAAAGTCACCGTCAACAACGAGCAGGACGCAGGCGAGGGTGATTTGCCAATCTTCGCTCGCGCTGGCGACAGCATCACAGTAAAGGCGAAGACGGATGCCAAACTCCTGGTGATGGACGGTGAACCCATCGCCGAGCCGGTGGTCGGTCACGGCCCATTTGTGATGAACAGCCGCGCCGAGATTCAGCAAGCATTCGAGGATTACCAACTCGGGCGCATGGGCGAACTCCCTAAAGCGTAACCCCAAACAGGACGAAACTGCTGCGGCTCCTCAACTCGTCGTTCGTGAATCGTGCGACGAGTATCTGCCACCCCATCAACCGTTTCTCTTCACCATGATGGCGTCCACGATCTTCTGCGCGAGGTCGGGTTTCTCGGCCAGCGCAGCGCGAGCGGCTTCTTTGCCCTGGCCGATCAATTCACCGTTGAATTGCAGCCAGGCGCCTTTCTTTTCCACGACGCCGTGAGTGATGCCCACGTCGATAATGCTGCCTTCCTTGTTGATGCCGTGGTTGTAAATGATTTCGAACTCCGCTTCGGCAAACGGCGGCGCCACTTTGTTCTTCACAATTTTCACCTTGGCCAGATTGCCCACGGCGACGCCCGCGGCGTCCTTCATCGTTTCCTTGCGGCGAATGTCGATGCGCACACTGGCGTAAAACTTCAGCGCCTTGCCGCCCGGCGTCGTTTCGGGATTACCGAACATGACACCGACTTTTTCGCGAAGCTGATTGGTGAACACGCACGTCGTCTTCGCCTTGTTCAAAATGGCGGTGAGCTTGCGCAGCGCCTGGCTCATCAAGCGCGCCTGCATGCCCATCGTGGCCATGCCCATTTCACCTTCGAGTTCCGACTTCGGCACGAGCGCGGCGACAGAATCAATGACGATGACGTCGAGCGCGTTCGAGCGCGCCAGCGTTTCGCAGATGCTCAAGGCTTCTTCGCCGCTGTCCGGTTGCGAGACGAGCAGGTCGTCGAGATTCACGCCCAACTTTTTCGCGTAAGCCGGATCGAGCGCGTGCTCGGCATCAATGAACGCAGCGAGGCCGCCGGCCTTCTGTGCGTTCGCGATGACGTGCAGCATCAACGTGGTTTTGCCCGAGGACTCAGGACCGAAAATTTCCACGACCCGCCCGCGCGGCAAGCCGCCCACTCCGAGCGCGAGATCCACGGCCAGCGCGCCGGTAGGAATCACTTCGATGTGGCGCAGCGCTCGCGCATCACCAAGACGCATGATGCTGCCCTCACCATAGGCTTTGGTAATGGAGGAGATGGCGGCATCCAACTCGCGCGTGCGGGTCGCGGCCAGCTTGGCGGCTTCGGCGGACTTCGCATCCACGGCTTTCGTTTCGACAGCAGTTTTCTCGGCAGTTTTGGGAGGCATAAAATTTCTTTCGCTGGACCGGTTCAGGTTTGCGATGGCCCGTAAATAAAGAACGCCGCTCCGTTCGTCAATGAGCGTTCCGCGCAAAGTGTCTTGGGCTAAGAATAAAAATAACCCAGCTCGCGCAAGGACGCGTAATCTTTGGGCCGTTCCGCCGTCGCGCGACCCAGGATCACGTGGTCCAGGACATCAATCTTCAGCAACTGCCCGGCGCGAATCAGGTCTCGTGTCGCCTTAATATCCGCTTCGCTGGGCGCGGGATCGCCGCTCGGATGATTGTGAACGA
>DATHKK010000579.1:0-2044 GCA_035489355.1 Candidatus Limnocylindria bacterium | reverse complement strand
AAAGCGTCCCTCGACAAGCTCCAGATTCCCAACAAGGAACAAAAGGAACTGCTCGCCATCATCGAGAGCACGCGTCCGCAAGTCGTGACGCAGAGATAGCGGGGTGGAGTTCGACGCGGAGGGCGTGTTGTCTTTGCAATTACTCGGGTTGCGAAACGGATTTCAGTTCGTACGTTCAGCCAGCGCCTTGGCCGGCGGAGAAACAGGCCATGAGGTTTTGCATGAAGGGCGGCGCGATTCGCATTGGAGCAGTCGGCGCGGGAGGCTTTGGACTCTTCGCGCTGCAACATTTCACGCAGATTCCCGGCGTCGAGCTGGTGGCGATGGCTGAAGACGCATCGCGAAGCCGCGTTTGCTATGGCGCAACGGTTTGGCATTCCCGACATTCAAACATTCGGTGCACTGGTGGCGCGTGAGGACATCGATCTCGTTTATATCTCCACGCCGCACTCGCGCGGCGCGCGGACGGCACAAGGCATTGGATATTTATCAGAAGATCGAAATCACCTGGAGCAACGAAGACAAAACGAAGGTTTATGGCGAGTTGCTGCGCGCGATGATGCGCGACCAGGTTCGCTGAATTTACGATCGCCAGCACGTGCGAAGAATCACTCACGAGAATGGCCACGACTCGCTCATACTCGCGGACAAGGCGACGAAGCTGGCTGAGCAATCCACCTGAATTTCTGTTATGAGCACGGCAACTTTTGGCTCGAAGCCTTCGACTGAACGCATTCACGAGAGCAAAACACTTCCGCGTCTGTTCAACGCTTGTCTGCTGCGGCCCCAGGATTTTCCGGCGTCGCAAGACGACGTGGAGGTGATCGGCGCTTTTAATCCCGGAGTCATTGCCACGGAGGAGGGAATCATCTTGCTCGTTCGTGTTGCCGAGCAGGCGCGGGAGAAGCGGCGCGGCCACATGGCGCTGCCACGTTGGGACTTCGAGCGGCACCGCGTGGTCGTGGATTGGCATAGAGTAAACGAAGTCACGCCGGTGGACACTCGCGTGGTGAAGCACAAGGAAAGTTGCTGCGTGCGGCTGAACTTCACTTCGCATCTGCGCGTGGTTTTCAGCCGCGACGGAAAGCGGATCGATTCTACGGATGGCGCGACGCTTCGCCCGGAGAATGTTTACGAAGAGTACGGCATTGAAGACCCACGCATCACGCGCATCGGAGAAGTTTACTACATCACTTACGTGGCGGTGTCGCGGCACGGCGTAGTGACGGCACTGGCATCGACGAAGGATTTCAAAACGTTCGAGCGGCACGGGATCATTTTTCCGCCTGAGAACAAGGACGTGGTCTTGTTCCCCGAAAAGATTGGCGGCGAATACTACGCCCTGCACCGGCCCAATGCGGCGACGCCATTCACGCAACCGGAAATGTGGCTGGCCACGTCGCCCGATCTCACGCACTGGGGGCATCACGAACAATTTCTCGGCGGCAGCGAAACGTGGGACATCGGGCGCATCGGCGCGGGCACGCCGCCGATTCGGACGTCGGAAGGCTGGCTGGAGATTTATCATGGCAACAGCAAGCGCGCGGAGGACGCGGGCATCGGCACGTACGCGGGCGGACTGCTGCTGCTGGATTTGGATAATCCGCGCCGTATCATTGGCCGAAGTGGAGGCGTGTTCGTTCCCGAAACCGAATACGAGTGCGAAGGCTTCGTGCCCAACGTCGTTTTCCCCACGGGCATCGTGGAGCGGGACGGCACGCTGCTCGTCTATTACGGCGGCGCGGACACGTTCACCGGCGTGGTGGAATTCTCGATGAAGGATGTCCTCGACGCAGCAAGGCGAACGTGAACTTTTGGCACCGGCGAGAGAACCTCAAAAAGAAAACCCGTCCCCGGAGGAGGGACGGGTTCGCTTCTGATCGCGTGGACAAAACTCTAAAACCACGCTGAATAATTCATCGGCTGGGCGAGCAAAACCTTTAGCTGAAAAGTCCGCCTTGCAGATGAGCCGGCTTCAGCTCTCCTCGTGCGGCGATTCGGGTGCTGCCTCCAGACGCGGAAGCTTCCCGCGAGCGCCGAATTT
>DATHKK010000578.1:0-4451 GCA_035489355.1 Candidatus Limnocylindria bacterium | reverse complement strand
CCTGTGCGACGCGCTCGCCGTGTCGCGCAGCGGCTACCACGCCTGGGCGGCGCGGGCGCCGGGACCACGCGCCCAAGCCAATGCCGCACTCTGTACCGGCAACGCCTGATGGTCGCCGGAGTCCAGCCGAGCATGAGCCGCAAAGGCAACTGCTATGACAACGCAGCCATGGAAAGCTTCTGGAGCAGCATGAAACGCGAGTTGGTCCATCGGGTCCGCTTCACCACGCGGACTCAAGCCCGGGCGGCCGTGTTCGACTGGATCGAAATCTTTTACAACCGGGAGCGGTTCCACAGCGCCCTGGGTTATCAATCACCTGTGGACTTCGAAAAACAACTCAACTAGAAAGCCCATGTCTCAATGCACTCACCCAGCACCTGTCCACCAAATCGGGGCAAGGCCAAATCACTCCAGCGAGGGGCAGCAGGGAAACGGGTGCGTGACCTTCGCTCGTCGTGCGTGAGGGCCACTCTCTCGACACTGCGATGCTCTATATTTTATCGCTAGGCCCGAAGGGAACGTCCGTGGCACTTCCAATGCTTTGCTAAGCAATGCTGTTGACACCAACGGCGGAAAACATAAAGTGCGCGGCACCTGTTACCCAACAAATCACAAAGAAATATGATACATATTCGTAAGTCCAAACCGGCGGGTTTTACACTCATTGAGTTGCTCGTCGTCATTGCCATCATCGCCATTCTTGCCAGCTTGCTTCTTCCGGCTTTGGCCCGTGCCAAAGCGCGTGCTCAACGCATCAGTTGCACCAGCAACCTCAAGCAAGTCGGTCTCGCTTTCCGTCTGTGGTCCAACGACCACGGAGATAAGTTCCCGTTTTTAGTTTCGGAAGCCGAAGGTGGCACGATTGGTACGTTGCCAGGTTCGACAACAGCTACCCTCGGATCTGGCGGCACTGCGGTCGGAATCTACCGTTCAATGTCAAATGAGTTGGTCTCGCCCAAGGTTCTTGCTTGCAATAGTGATGGCGGGAAATCGAAGGCCTCCGACTTTTTGAACAATACTACGACTAGTTTCGGTAAAGGAGGCACGGATAGTGACACTTTGAGCTACTTCGCCGGCCTTGACGCTGACGAAACAAAACCCCAAACGATCCTTTCCGGTGACCGCAACATTACTGGTTCCAAGAATTGGAACGAAACAGTCGTGGCCACAGATGGCTCCACTCCGAATGCAGATTGGGATGCGTCAATTCATGTGCGTGCCGGCAACGTAGGATTGGGTGACGGCAGCGTTCAACAAGTCAACGGCCCTGCTTTGAAGAAACAGATCGCCAATGCTAATATCAGCGGCGCGCCGCAAACGCGCGTAGTTTATCCCTGATCGATTTCGATTTACTAATTCTCTTTGAAGGCACTCGAAAGAGTGCCTTTTTTATTGAGCGATTTAAGTGAATTGGTCGATCCGTGTTTTGAGGGCGGATGTGACGACGATGCGAAAGCACGCAATGCGCAGGCTGCTTAAATTTATTCCCCGAAATATTTCGATTTAATCAGTTTTTTCTTTTGGCAGCGATTGACAATGCGACCGCTCAAGCGTCATATTCACATCGAAACCCAACGACTTCGTATGACAAGAAACTATAAATTGGAACGTGCGTTCACATTAATTGAACTGCTGGTCGTAATTGCCATCATCGCGATTTTAGCCGCTCTTCTTCTCCCGGCCTTAGCTAGAGCTAAGGAACGTGCCGCTAGAATCAGTTGCGTTAACAACCTTAAGCAAATGGGCCTGGCAGAAATATTGTGGATTACCGACAACGAGAAGGCGAGCGCACACTGGCGCGTTTATGTCGATGATGGCGGGTTGAGGCCCCGAACCGGAACCAGGCTTGGTAATGCTTGGCAAGACTTTCTCTTTCTTTCCAATGAATTGGTGACGCCGAAAATTTTGGTGTGTGCCAGCGACAAGTTGGCGAAGGTCGCCAGTTCCTGGGAAGAGCTAAAGAATATGAATTTCCAGGTTCAGTCTGTGAGTTTTGCCATCAATATGGATGCGGGGGCTTCCGCTGCGGGGGGAGTCATCATTGCCTTGGATCAAGCGCAACAGCACATCCTTTTTACGGATCGTAATTTGAACTTCGGTGGAGCGGGTACTTGTTCGGCCAATGTGAATCCCGTCTATAATGTTACTGTTAATGCGGATGGCACGGGTGCTGTGAACTATAAATGGACCAATGCAATTCACGGTGCGAACGCGGGCAATATTGCCACAATGGACGGCAGCGTTCATCAGACGACGACGGTTGGAATGCAGGAGTTTTTGAAACATGGTGATGATAACGGGAGCCTCCATTTCTTGAAGCCGAGGTGATCCGTTGTTTGATTTGAAACAAGCGCGAACTCCACAAGGTCGCGCTTTTTATTTTATGGAGTCAACAATCGCCCGGGCCAATGTCTCTCGGTAATCGCTGGACTGGATATTCACCGCATCCTGCGGGTTCGAGAGAAACCCTCCTTCGATCAGTACCGCGGGCCGGTTCTGATAGCGCAGCACACTCATAAAGCGCGCGTGTTTGACACCATCGTCGTGCTCGCGCGTGTGATCGATTAGCGCGCGCTGGAGGCGGAAGGCCCAGGACAGGTTGGCGGAATCGAAAGCGTTGTTTGGAAAGATCGCGCGTTCATCATCGGCGAAGCCGCGCGCCAGGGTGGACGGCATCCCGCTCGGCGTCAGGCAGTAGGTTTCGATGCCAGACGGCTGCGTCTGCGGGAAGGTGGAATTGAAATGGAGACTGATAAACAAATCGGCTTGGACGCGGTCAGCGATAGCAATGCGTTCGGTGAGCGACAGATCGACATCGCGCCGTCGGGTGAGAAAAACGTTCCAGCCGGCGTTGGTGAGAAGGCGTTCGGTGCGTAGCGCCCAATCGAGCGTGTAATTTTTTTCCAGTTGATGCTGCGCCCCGCGCGTGCCGGAGTCCGTCCCCCCGTGGCCTGGATCGAGGACGATGGTGCGCCGAGCCAGCGGAGCCGGGCCTTCGGCCAGTGGCAGCAGAATCTTCTCGGCATCCAGCGCGTGAATGAAGAGTTCTCCCCGGATCAGTTGAGGCACGAAGCCAAGCCACACTGTTATCCCGCTCCATTGTGCCAGCCGGGTGCCCACAGTGAGTTTGCAGGAACCGTTTTTCGTTGCGACGCGAAAGGACGTGGTGCGGCCCGTAATGATTCGTTCCACCGCACCGAAACCGCATTTGTCCGTCCACGTCCGCAACGGGATCCAGCCGCGTCCGAAGGACAGGGTCGATTTATTTGGTGCTGGCCTGGTCGGGACCGTGGACGGCGGCACTTCTCCGTCAACGTTGTCCAAGCCAATCACCGCCGCCGGTTCATGCGCCAGCACCACGACTTCGGGCAGGGAGTTGGTGGAAGAGAACGGAGAAATGTGTGTGGCTGCAGTGGGCGGCGCGAGTGGCGAATAGCTTTTCGTGGCGCACCCGACCAGGGACGCTCCCGCCATCGTGCCGACAGTTGCGCCGATGATGCGCGATTTCAGGAAGCGATTCACAGCGCGCAGCTCAGCCCTGGATGAAGTAGCTGAGGTTCTCCAATTCAATGGCGAGGTTCACGTTGCTCACCATCACGTCCTCCGGCACCACCAGCACGATGGGCGCGAAATTCAGAATGCCGGTGATGCCGCATTCCACCAATGTGTTCGTGACTTCCTGCGCGGCCACTGCCGGCACGGTGATAATCGCCATCTTCACGTGCTGCGCCTGAATCACTTCCGGCAATTTGTCCATGCCGTAAACGGGCACGGGTAATTTCTTATCGCGAAAGCGGCGCGCGTCCGCGTCAAAGGCCGCGGCAATTTCAAACCCCTGTTCCTGAAAACCACGGTAAGAAAGCAGCGCTGTGCCGAGATTACCGACGCCCACGAGAATCACCGGCTGCAGGCTGCTCGTGCCGAGCAAGTCGGTGATCATGCGCGCGAGCTGCTCGACATCGTAGCCCAGCCCGCGCGTGCCGAACTGGCCGAAGTAAGTGAGGTCCTTGCGCAACTGCGTCGGTTTCACTCCCGCGACCTTCGCCAACGCTTCACTGGAAACGGTGCGAATGTCGTTCGCCTTCAGGCGCTGCAGGCAGCGCAGGTAAACCGACAAGCGATAGATCGTCTTGCGCGGGATCTCGGGACGGTTCGGTTTTTTCAAGGCGCGGGAGAATTACGTCAAACTCGCCAGCCGATCAAGCGCGCCTCAGTCCACGAACATCAATTCATTCGAGAGCAGCAGCGCCTGGGCGTAGCGTTCCCAAGACGTCAGCGGCTTGAATTCCTTGCCAGGCCCGGCGAAATCCGCTTTGGCGTTCCAGCGTTCGGCGTATTTACCATCACCGTCGGCGATGTAGCGAATGGTCGAAGCCCAGGTGAACGAATCCGAATTCACGTTCGCGCGTAGATCGACGATGAAATCGATCGTTTCGCCGCGCTTCACTTCG
>DATHKK010000577.1:0-2562 GCA_035489355.1 Candidatus Limnocylindria bacterium | reverse complement strand
CACTGTGGAATTGTTTCAGACGCCGCAACACAACGCGCTGGCGTGGTCGATGCAATTGGAGCCAAGAATTTTTACGGTCAATTACGACGAGGCAAAGATGCAGCAAGCCTTCGTCAAGATTCTGGAGAACGCGGTGCAGGCCGTGACGGCGGAGGGGAGCTTGAGGGTCCAGACGCGCAACATCGAGATCAGTTCGCCGACGCAGGACCGCACCGCCAATTTGTTGCCGGGAACGTATGTATGCATCGAGGTCACGGACAATGGTTGCGGCATCGAGCCGGCGGTGTTGCCGCGCATCTTCGAGCCCTTTTTCACCACGAAGTACGGACATCGCGGCCTGGGCCTCGCCTGGGTGTACGGCATCGTCACGAATCATGGCGGCGGCGTCGCGGTGTCGAGCCAGCTTCGGCAGGGAACGTCGGTGCGGGTTTATCTGCCGGCGGTGAAAAAGTTTGTCGAAGAGAAGGAGATCAAAGACTACGAGTTGGACGGCATGGAAACTATTCTCATCGTGGATGACGAAGAGATGGTGCTGACGATGGCCGCGATGGTCCTCAAATCGCGCGGTTATCGCGTGCTGACCGCGAGCAGCGGTGAGAAGGCACTCGAAGTTTTCGCCAAAACGAATTCGACCATTGATTTGATGATCACAGACATGGTGATGCCGAAGATGAACGGACGCGAGTTGATCGAAAAGGTGCGCGGCCTTTCTCCCGCAACGCGGATCGTCTGCGCCACCGCATGCTCGCGCTCGCTCGTGGTCGAGAAGCAACTCGATTTTCTCACCAAGCCTTTTTCAGCGCAGCAACTGTTGCGGAAAACCAAGGAGTCGCTGACGGCTCAACTGGCCTAAGCGTTCCCGAAACGAGCTACTCTTTTAGCCACTGGAGCGCCGCTTCCATGTTGTAGAACACGCTGAATTGCACCGGGCCGGCTTCGGCAAAAACCATGAACAAGCGCGCGGTGCTGTAATGTTCCGGGGAACTCACGAGCACGGCGCGGCGTGAACGCCAGGCTGGACCCGGGCGCGCCAGTTGCATGTCAGCCAGCCCGCGCAGTTCCGTCAGCTTCAAGACGTCGGTCATTTCGCGGCAATCGATGATCCCACACAGATCGTCACTGTAATTCGGATCGCTGAACAGACGGTGCGTCGCTTCCGCTGCTTCCTCCATGCTCACGTGGCCGCTGAGTTTCATCTCCAACCATTTTCTGGCGGGTTCGATATGGTAGGTGATCGGCATTCCTTCGCGCCCGAAGATTGAGCCGCCTTTCTCCCGGCTGTCGAGCGCAGGTTCGCACCGAATTTTTCATGCGCGTCAGAGGCAACGGCTGACGCGAACGCGCTAAATCACTTTTCCATGAATCACTTCTTCGCGGGCTTGCCCGGCGTTCCGGCGTCCAACTTTTTCTTCAACGCATCGAAATCTTTGCGCAACTCGCGGTTCTGTTTCTGCAACTCGAGCACTTCGCGGCGCACGTCGCCCATTTCCAACGTGTTCTTGCGGGTGGCGCGAATGGCTTCAATGGATCGTTCGGCGGCGGTGCGTTCCGGCGCATTCTTCTGGGCGCTGGCGAAGCGTTCGAGAATGGGCACGGCGCGTTCGTCGCGGAGCGTCCCGAGCGCGTTGATGGCCGCGAGTTTCACAATGCGCCGGTTGTCATTGGCGAAGCTGGCGATCAACTCGCGCTCGTCGTCTTTGTTTTCCAAGTCCCGCGCCAGCACAGCCAGAGCGTCCAGCGCGACGGACGTGGTGCGGCCGGTGAACTCCTGTTTCCGCTTTTGCAACGCATCCCGCAACGGCTGGACGTAAAAAGGATCGTTCTGCGAGCGCATCGCGGTCATCGCCGTTTCCGTGAGATGCTGCCGCCATGAATTGGTGTTGAGATAGTAGACCAGCGTGGGCCGCGCGTTCGTCCCCGTCGGCGCCAGCGCGCTGATAGCCGCGCCGACGATGTCCGGGTTCTTCTCCATCTTGAGTACCACTTGCGCGTACTCGAACGCCGCCGGGCGATAAAATGCGAGCACGTCGGCGATTACTTCCTTGCGCACGCGCGCGTCGGATTGCTTCGTGGAAGCCACAAGCGCGTCGAAAGCTTCGTCAGTGTGAACCATGCGCAGCGCGCGCGCCGCCGCGATCCGGACAGCGTAGAACTCATCCGAGTTCAGCGCGTTCTTCAACTTTCCGATCGAGGCGTGGTCGCGCTTGGCCCCAAGTTGTTCCACGGCGATGTAGCGGCCAATCGTATCCGATTTGTCGGCGAGCTGCGCAGCGAGCATCGGCTCGGTCGGACGAAAGTTGATTTGCGAGAGCACACTCACGTTGGGATCGATGCGCAGGAGTTCCGGCTGGGCCTCGAGCGTTACATAAAAATTCTCGGCTTTCTCCTTCACCGTCAACACGCGATCCACGACGCCCGACTTGCTCTTGAAACGAATCGGCAGCGGAAAATTAAACAGCGGAACCGTTTCACTTACCGGCTGCGTCTGGCGAATCGTGAGCTTCGCCAATTTCGCGCGCTCGTCCCAACTGTAGTCCACGTCGAGACGCGGGAAGCCGGTGT
>DATHKK010000576.1:0-2692 GCA_035489355.1 Candidatus Limnocylindria bacterium | reverse complement strand
GCCAGCGCAAGTTGAGCTTCACCACGATCTAGATGCGCTTTGCCGACGTTGCTCTGGCGGAGGAAGTCATTGCCGCCCATATCGGCACGTTCCGGTTTCCTCCCGCAACCCAGAAGAACAAAGCCGGCGAGGAACAGCACGCAGAGCTTGAACGAAACCGGAAAACGCATGGCGCAAGAGAATGAACCGGCCGCCTGACGAATGCGAGATGGGAAACCAATCCAGGACGTGGCCATCCATGCCGAAGATTTTTTTCTCCGTGTCTGTGAGTTCAACTGGTTAATGTCCGCGCCCAGTGAAGCAATCGATTGTTACTTTGGATTTGGAAGGGGTGCTAGTGCCGGAAATCTGGATCGCGTTCGCCAAGAAGACCGGCATCGAAAAGCTCCGGCTCACCACGCGCGATATTCCCGATTACGACGTGCTAATGAAGGGCCGGCTCAAAATCCTCGACGAGCACGGGCTGAAGTTGCGCGACATCCAGGAGGTGATCGGGACATTGCAACCGATCGAAGGCGCGAAGGATTTCCTAAATGAACTGCGCGGCATCACGCAGGTGCTGATTCTGTCCGATACGTTCGAGGAGTTCGCCAAGCCGCTCATGAAGCAACTCGGCTGGCCCACGATTCTCTGCCATCGGCTCGAGGTGGACGCCGCGGGGAGGATCGTGAATTACAAGCTGCGCACGCCGGAGCAGAAGCAGAAGGCGGTCGCGGCGTTGAAGCTGTTGAACTACAACGTGATTGCCGCCGGCGATTCCTTCAATGACACGGCGATGCTGGCCGAGGCGCACACGGGAATCCTGTTTCACGCGCCGGAAAATATTAAGAAACAGTTCCCGCAATTTCCCGCTGTGGAGCGGTACGGCGATTTAATGGAGAGGATTAAGGCGGCGTTGTAGCGGGAGACCTGGCATGGAGAGAAATTCCAAGCCCCAAATCCCAAGGGTGGGACGCTTGACACATCGACCTTCACTGATAAGGTTGCGCGCTTTTCCGGGACATCTCACCGGGCCCAAGGCCGCAGAGCGGCAATGACACTATGAAACGCCAGTATCAGCCATCGAAGATTCGCCGCAAACGTCAGCACGGCTTCCTAAGCCGCAATTCGACGAAGAGCGGCCGCGCCATTTTGAGCAACCGCCGCCGTGTGGGCCGCAAGCGCCTCACGCCAGTCGGGGCTTGATCGCTATGGCTGGGCCGGCCCGTCCGCTGCGATTGCGCCGGGAACAACGCATTCAGCGGAGCGGGGATTTTCAGCGCGCCAAAGTTTCCGGCCATCGTCTCGCAGTCGGTTGCCTGGCTTTGAACTGGTTGGATGTAGCTGGCTCCGAGACTCGTCTGGGCGTCATCACCAGCCGGAAGATCGGCTCGGCCGTGGCGCGCACGCGGGCCAGGCGGCTTCTGCGGGAGGCGTTTCGTTTGCACCAACATCAGATCGCGCGACCGTCGGAGCTTATTCTGGTGGCGAGACTTTCCATTGCTGGGAAATCTTTTGCGGACGTGGAGCGGGATTACCTAACGGCGATGCGGCGGGCGGGATTGTTGAAAGAATGAACGTGGCGCAATGGATCGTGACGAGTGGCCTGCGCATTTACAAATGCGTGGTGTCGCCGACGCTGCACACATTGCTCGGCCCTTTCGCCGGCTGCCGTTTTCATCCCACCTGTTCTGTCTATGCGCGCGAGGCAGTGCAGCGTCATGGCGTGGCCCGGGGCGGCTGGCTCGCGGTGACGCGGCTCTGCAAATGCCATCCGTGGGGGCCGTGCGGCTGCGACCTGGTGCCGGAAGTTTTCGGCGACAAATCTCTGCGCAAAGGAGCGGAGCTTTCACTTTCATTGCGCGACTGAGGTTGCGGTTAATTTCATAGATCGAAAAACAGTTCTTCTTTTGGTAGCATCTTTCGGGGTGCTTTTGCTGTGGCAATTCTTGGTGGGCGTCTGGTTCCCGCCCGTCTCCAAGCCGCCCGGCTCCACGAACATCGTCGCCACAGCGACCAACAATATCGGCACAAATGCAGTCGCGGCGCCCAGCCCGGCTCCTGCGCCGACCGTCACCACCACGACGACAAGCCAAACCATTGTTGTCGCGACCAATCTTGCCGAGCAGTTGGAAATGTTGGAAACCGCGGACGCCATTTATTCGTTCACTTCACGCGGCGGCGGGATCAAACACGTTCAACTCAAGCACTATTTGGAAACGGTCGGCTGCGATCGAACCACTAGCACCAACCAGTTCGCCACGTTGAATGATCACGCGCGTTTGCCCGTGCTCGCCATGGCGGCTGGCGACGCGTTCGGCGATAATGATTTCAAGCTCACGCGGGCTTCCTCGTCTTCCATCACCGCGGAGAAAGTTCTCCCGTCCGGCCTGCGCGTGGTGAAGCAGTTCGATCTCGGCAGCAATTATCAAATCACCGCGCGCGTGCGCATTGAGAACACATCAGGGCAGCCGGTCGTCTTGCCTCCACAACAGGCGAGCATCGGCACGGCCACGCCGATGGGGCCGCGCGATGACATGACGCTGATGGGCGTGTTCTTTTTCAACGGCGAGAAAGCCGAGCACATCGAGCAAAGTTGGTTTGATGGCGGCGGCGGTTGCTTCAAGAAAACCGTGCGTCCCCTCTACGGGCCAGTGACGAACCGCATGGTTTGGGCGGCAGTCCACAATCAGTTTTTCACCATCGCTGTCGT
>DATHKK010000575.1:0-4002 GCA_035489355.1 Candidatus Limnocylindria bacterium | reverse complement strand
ATAATCCACCACCGGCATCGTCTGGAGCTGATTGTTGTCGCGAAGATGTTGCAGCGCCAGAACCAGCGCCACGAACGCGCCGGTGATCGACGCCGTGCGCGTTCCGCCGTCCGCCTGCAAGACATCGCAGTCGATCCAAATGGTGCGCGGGCCAACCTTCTCCAAATTAATCGCCGCCCGCATCGCTCGGCCGATGAGCCGCTGAATTTCCTGCGAGCGTCCATCGATCTTTCCTTTGCTGATGTCGCGCGCCTTCCGCGTCAGTGTCGAATAGGGCAGCATGGAATACTCCGCCGTGATCCAGCCGCCGGTCACGCCCTGCTCTTTCATCCAACGCGGCACCGTCTCCTCAACTGTGACACCACAGATGACGCGCGTGTTGCCCCACTCGATGAGCGTCGAGCCAGTCGCGTAGGGCGCAATGTGATTTTGAAATCGCAGCGGACGAATTTCATCTGGCCTCCGCTGATCGATGCGGCCGGCTGTAGTTCCTGATGTTTCAGACATGGGCGGCAAACGTAGAAAGCTTCCGGCGCAGGAGCAACCGTGAACTCCGAAACTACTTTTTGGCTTCGAGTTCCGCGAACAGTCCTTCGAGGCTGTTCAACGCCGTCACGGCCGGACTCGGGTTCAACACGCGTTGCAGATATTCCACCGCGTCCCCGACGTTGCGCACCGAGCGAGGCAGCACCGCGCCGCTGGCATTCGGATGTCCGCCGCCTTGCAGTTTCTCGGCAATCTTCAGCGCGTCGCCATTCTTGCTGCGCAAGCTGACGATGATCTGATTGTTCGCTTTCTTGAAGACTGTGAGCAGGACCGGAAACTTCGACGAGCCAGACTCGAGCAACTGATGCACGATCAAATTCGTATTGCCCACCACGGTGTCCACGTAGCCGACCGTCGGGCTTAACTCGACAATGTTCTTGCGGCTCCATTCGAGACCGAGCGGATCTTCCACGCGGCGCTTCACGGCCATCACTTCGAGCAACGGGTGGCCGACCAATCGCTCCGGCCGTCCTCCGATCAAGGCGTGCAGATTCCAGAAATTGTAAACCTTCACCAGGTTCGCGTAGTCACTCGCCGTCACGAACTCCGGATCATTTTCGAGAAACAAATCAGAAACATTGTTCCAATGCACCAGCCGATCGAGTTCGGGCGAACCAAGCCCTTGCTCGCGGCACAGTTCGTAGCAAAGCAGGCCCGCCGACTTGGTGATGTCATGAATGAGCCGCGCGTGCTGCGGCGCGAGATCGGTCGGATGATGATCGATGACCACCCAATCCATTTTGTCGAGTCGCGCTTCGAAACTGAAATCGCAGACCCACGCCGACTTCTCCCGCAACTCGCGCTGTTTCCAGGCCTGATAGTGATACGCCTCCAGCCGCACATCCGTGCCGAAAAGATGTTTGGCCAATCTTTGCAGCAGCACTCCTGAGAGAAAACCATCGAGGTCACTCTCGTGTGTTAAAATTACTTCAGGCTTCGGCAACGCAATCATTCGAGAAAAGACTACGCCGCCGAGCGACAAGCTCCAAGCACCAAGACACGTGACCACGGCGCGTCGTGATTTAGATCTTCGCCGCTGTTTCGAGATGGGAACTTGGCGCTCTCTTTAATTCTCTTTCCCGCAGCCACGCAAAGATCACCGGAGTTACAATCAAGATGTGGATCAGACTGCTCACCATGCCGCCGATCACCGGCGTGGCCAGCGGCTTCATCACTTCTGAACCGGTTCTCGTGCTCCACATGATCGGCAGCAGGCTCGCGACAATGGTGGCGACAGTCATCACTTTCGGGCGCAGCCGCAACCGCGCGCCGTCCTTGATCGCTTGAATCAAGTCGTCGCGATTGAAGGCGTCGCCGCGTTCGAGCTTCTTCTTGTTCAACATCTCTTCGAGGTACACGACCATCACCACGCCAGTTTGAATGGCTGTCCCAAACAGCGCGATGTAACCGACCCAGACCGCGACGCTGAAGTTGTAGCCGAGGAGGTATTGCAAAAACACACCGCCCGTGAGCGCGAACGGCACGGCCAGAATGACGTGAGCCGCTTCTTTGACAGATCGATAGACAATGAAGAGGAGCAGAAAAATGACCACCAGCACCGCGGGCACAATCAGCGTGAGCGTGTGCTGCGCGCGAATCTGGTTCTCGTACTGGCCGCTGTATTCGATGGTCATCCCATGCTCGAGTTTCACGCCCTCGCGAATGCGTTGCTGGAGTTCCTTCATGAACCCGCCGAGATCGCGGTTCTCAACGTTGGCCTGCACGAAGACACGCAAGCGTCCGTTCTCACTCGCAATTTCGCTAGGCCCGCTGGCCCGGCGAATTTTGGCGACCTGACCGAGCGGTACGAACTTGCCGGACGGCGTGGCCACGAGCACTTCGGCGAGACGCTCAATGTCGTCCCGTTCATCGCGTTCCAGCCGCACCTGAATGGGAAACCGCTGACGGCCTTCGATTGTCGTCGTGAGATTCTTGCCGCCAAGACCAGTCTCCACCACTTCAAGCACGTCCTGCGCACGCAAACCAAAGCGCGCCATCGCCACGCGATCGACTTCAATCTCCACGTACGGCTTGCCCTGGGGCCGCGACGCCGCGACACCCGTGGCGCCTTCCACAGCGCGCACGATCCGCTCGACTTCAAAGGCCTTGGCCTGCAACGCGTCGAGATTATCGCCCAAAACCTTCACGCCGACCTGCGCGCGAATGCCGGTGCTGATCATGAGGATGCGATTCTCGATCGGTTGCAAAAACCCAGGCACATAACCCGGTACCTGTGTGAGCTTCTCCGATAGCTCGCTGCGCAAACTTTGCAGCGTCATCCCTGCGCGCCATTCCGGGTTGCGAACGGTGCGCGGAATTTTGATGAACCCGAACCACATGCGATTCGTCACCAGGTATTCCGGCTTCAACATGATCGTTGTCTCAATCATCTCCACCGGCGCGGGGTCGGTCGCGGTTTCGGCGCGCCCCAGCTTTCCCGCCACCGACGCGACTTCGGGAGTTTGCGAAATCATCTTGTCCTGCCACGCCATGATCCGCTTCACCTCGGTCAATGATGTCTGCGGCAAGAGAACCGGCATGAAGAGCAGCGAACCTTCGTTCAGCGGCGGCATGAACTCGGAGCCGATGCCTTTGGTCACGTTCGCCAACGCGGGAAGATTCCATTGTTGAAGCTTCTGCACCGCCGAGCGCGGCAAACCAAAGGCGACTATCAATGCCGCTACCAGCAGCAACATCGCGGCACCGAGGACGGTTTTGCGATGGTTCAGCGCCCAGCTCAGCACGGGATCGTAGATGCGCAATAATCCGCGCATGATCCAATTCCGGTCTTCGGAGTGAAATGGCCCACGCACCAGCCACGTGCAAAGCACGGGCACGATGGTCACGGCGAGCAACGTCGATCCGATCATTGCAAACGTCTTCGTGAAGGCGAGCGGGTGAAACAATTTGCCTTCCTGCCCCGTCAGCGCGAACACCGGCACAAACGCCAAGATGATGATCGCCATCGCGAAAAAGATGGGACGACCAACTTGACTGGAAGCGTCCCGCACCGTCTCCGAGGTTTCCGCCCGCGTGAGAGGCGAGCCTTTGTGAGTCTCGGCTTGCTCGCACCGCCGGATGACATTTTCCGTCATCACAATCGCCGCATCGACCAGCACGCCGATCGCGATGGCGATTCCCGCCAGCGACATGATGTTCGACGTAATGCCGAACTGCTTCATCAGCACAAACGACGCGAGGATGGAGATCGGCAGCGGCAGCGTGACGATCAAGATGCTGCGGAAGTGCCAGAGAAAAAGAATGTGTGCGAGCGTCACCAAAATAATTTCCTCCCACAGCGCGTGTTTGAGCGTCCCAATCGTCCGGTCAATCAGCTCGCTCCGGTCGTAAAACGATTTGATGCGCACGCCCCCCGGAAGACTCGGAGAAATCTGCGCAATCTTCTGCTTCACTCGCGCGATGACATCCCGTGCGTTCTCGCCCGTGCGCATCACG
>DATHKK010000574.1:0-3151 GCA_035489355.1 Candidatus Limnocylindria bacterium | reverse complement strand
TTGGTTCCGTCCGCCGCCGAAAACCATTCCCAGCCACGCGTCCCGCCATCAAGGGGACCGCGCTGACGAATCGCCCAGTCGCCCTCATCGGAATACTCGACGACGTCCACTTCTTCGCCGAACGCCGTTTCAATTTCGATCTCCTCGCCCGTATTGCTCAACTGTCCGATCCAGCCGCCCACGACATTGTTCACGCCCGGATACTTGGCTTGAAACGCCGCCACATTCGCAGCGACGACGAGATAGCCTCCCGCCGGAATGGTGACGTTCGGGAAGGTGAAGCTCACGCCCTTCGTCAACTGCCAGCCCGTAAGATTCACCGGCGCGGCATCTGTATTGCGCAGTTCGATCCACTCCTGGCTGACCTGCTCGGTGCTCGGATGGAACATGATCTCGTTGATCACAATCTTGTCCGCAAAGACGGCGTTTGGATTCAAAAGATAGTTCCATTCGCCGCCGGCAAAACCGTTCGGAGGCGAAGCCAGATCCGTAATGCCCGTGCCCGCCGCCCAAACAATTTCCACAGCGCCCGTCGCCGGCTGCGCGAAGGTGAAGATGTACGGTCCCGCCGCAGAGCCGCTGACATTTTGCGCGGGCAGATTGTTGATCCGCAGATCGATCGGGCCTATGCCCGTCACCGGTTCACTGAAGGTGACGGAGACTTGTGTCAGATCCCGCACCGTCGCGCCGGGCGGCGGTGTGATGTCGCTGACCACGGGCGGCACGTTGTCCGGCGTGAAGTACTGCCAGGTCGCGCCCGCGCCGGTGCGATCAAAAGGATTCGGCGCCACCGCCAGATCGGCGATGCCGTGGTTCACAGCCCACTCGACGCCGACCACGGAAGTGTTCGGTTGCGCGAACGTGAAGGTGTAAGTCGCGGGGCCGCCGCTCACGCCCGTGGCCGGCACGCCGTTGAGCACTAGGTCGCTGGCGTTCACGCCCTGCACGCTTTCGCTGAAGGTCACGCTCAGGGTAGTCAGGTTCGTGACGTTCGCGCCCGCCGGCGGATTCTTCGAAGCTACGAGCGGCGCGGTTTGATCCACGAGCGTGTAGCTCCAAGTGTTGCCGGCCTGGGCCGGATTAAACGCGTTCAAGCCCGCCTCGGTGTCGGTAATTCCATGACCGCCCGCCCACGTGATCGTCACGTTGCCATACGTGGGTTGCGTGAAGGTGAAAGTGTAATTCGCGCCGCTGCCGGAAATGCTGGTGGCAGGTGTGCCATTCACCAACAGGTCGGCGGCGCCCACGCCAGTGACCGCTTCGCTGAAGTTCACCGTGAGCGTGGCCAGGCTCGACACGGTGGCGGAGGCCACGGGAGTTTGGGAAACCACCGTGGGCGCGCTTGGGTTGAGCAACGTGTAATTAAAGCCGCCGCCGATGAACGGTTTGGGCGGCGCGTCGAAGTCGCTGATGTTCGCTCCCGCGGCCCAGGTCACGTTCACGTTGCCGTAGGCGGGTTGCAGGAAAGTCCAGGTCCACACATTACTGGTGCCGCTCACGCCGGAAGCAGGCGTGCCGTTGATGAGCAAATCGGAAGCGTCGATCCCCTGCACCCCTTCGGTGAAGGTCACGGTGATGCTCGTCAGATTGAAGGCATTGCCGGCGGCGGGATTCAACGTGGCGACACCTGGCGGCAGCGCGAGCGGATCGAGCAACGTCGCCGTCAGCTCCACGGATGTGATGAAATCGGTGCTGGGAAGGTTGGCGTTCTGACCCTGGATTGCGAGCAAGTTGGTACCCGTGCGGAATAACGCCGCGACGCTCGCAGGTAATGCCACGGTCGTGTAGCCGGTCGGATCATTGGCATTGTTCGCGCCCACGCTCACCGGATATTCCGTTCCAGTCGCACCCATGTTGAGGCGAAATATTTCGACGCCATTCAGCCAGACGATCACACCGTCATCGATCCGGTGCCGTAGAATCACATTCGTCAACGCTCCGGCTGCCGGCACGCTGAACACAGTACGTTGGAACAAGGCGAGATAACCGGAGTCACCTTGCATGTCCGGCAGCAGCGTCAAAGCTCCGATCGTAAAATCCACGGGATTCGGATTGGAGTCGTAGGCGAAGGGCGCGTTGCCGATCAGCCACGACGAATCATTGAAGTCGTTGGTACGCCACGTCGTCGTGGGCGATGAAGCTTCCGTGAAATTCAAACTCTTGAAGTAACGATAGCTCGCGTTGGTCCCGGCAAGAACGAGCGTCGGACCTTGCAACGCGTAGGTCCAACTTCCACCGGCCGCGTTAAACGCGTTGCCCGATGGATCGGCAATGCCGTGGCCGCCCGCCCAGGCTACGGACACATTGCCGTAAGGAGGCTGGGCAAAGCTGAACGTGAACGTGGTGCCGCTGCCACTCAGGCCGGTGGCCGGACTTCCATTGATCAAAAGATCGCCCGCCTCGATACCAATGACAGCTTCGCTGAACATCACCTGGATCGAGCTCAGGTTGGTCACCGTTGAGCCGGCGGCCGGAGTTCGCGAAGCAACTGTGGGCGGCACATTATCCGCCACCGTGTAGCTCCAGGTGTTGCTGCTGGCCGCGCCGTTGAAAGCCAATTGCGGCGTGCCCTGATCGACAATGCCGTGGCTGTTTGTCCAAGTGATGTTGACGGCGCCCAACGCCGGTTGCGGAAAGGTGAAGGTGTAGGAATTTCCGCCGCCACTGACGCCCGTCGCTGGAACGCCCTTGACCAACAGATCCCCCGCATCCACGCCGCTCACGGATTCACTGAACGTCACTTGAATCGAAGTCAGCGAGGGCACCGTGCTGCCCGCCGGCGGGTTTTTGCCGAGCAGAAACGGCGGAATGGTGTTCGTGATTTGCGCTCCCTGAAGGATGTTGGCCACGAGCTCCAGATCGAAACTGACGTCGGAACTGGTCCCGACGTTCTGGTGAACTTCCACCGCGATGACATTGGCGCCAGTGTTCAGAATGGCGTTCGTCGTCGTCGCAAAAAACGTGGACTCATCTGCGCCCGCCGCCGCGCTCAAGGCCAGCGTCGTCGAGGTAATCGTTCCCCCCGGCATGTTGTCCCGGCGCACTTCAGTGCCGTTGATGTAAACGACCGCTCCGTCATCACGCATTAAGCGAATGACGAGGTTCGTCACTTGCGCAGCATTGGTGACGGTGAAGAAGCGCCGGAAATAAT
>DATHKK010000573.1:0-3238 GCA_035489355.1 Candidatus Limnocylindria bacterium | reverse complement strand
CAGGCGAACGCGCCGTTTGATGACAAAGGCCACTTCCTCACGAAGACCGTGACGTGCCGTTCCAAGAGCGACTTTATCGACGTCGAGCCGGAGAAGGTCGATTACATGGACGTGTCGCCGAAGCAGCTCGTGTCCGTCGCTGCGGCTTTGATTCCATTCCTCGAACACGACGACGCGAACCGCGCGTTGATGGGTTCGAATATGCAACGCCAGGCCGTGCCGTTGCTCGTGACCGAAGCGCCTTTCGTGGCGACGGGTCTCGAAGACCGCGTGGCTCGCGATTCGCGTGCCGTGCTCGTTTCAGATGAGGCCGGCAAGGTCGCCTCCGTGACCGGCAATCAGATCATCATCACCGATGACGGCAAACTTCCTGAGAGCAAAAAGCGCATTAAACACGATCCGGCGAACGGTGTTTACGTTCATCAGGTTCGCAAGTTCATGCGTTCCAATGCGGCCACCTGCATTAACCAGAAAATTCTGGTCGAGAAGGGTGATCATGTGAAGAAGGGGCAGGTCATCGCCGACGGTCCTTGCACTGATGGCGGCGAACTCGCCCTCGGACGCAATGTGCTCGTCGCGTTCATGCCGTGGAACGGTTACAACTTCGAGGACGCCATCCTCATCAGTCAGCGCATCTCGAAGGACGACATCTTCACGTCGATTCACATCGACGAGTTTGAAGTTGCCGCTCGTGACACCAAACTCGGACCGGAAGAAATCACGCGCGATATCCCGAACCTCGGCGAAGAAGCGTTGAAGAACCTTGGGCCGGACGGCGTAATTCGCGTCGGCGCTGAAGTGAAGCCGGGCGACATTCTCGTCGGCAAAATTACTCCGAAATCGGAAACGGAACTCGCGCCGGAAGAGCGCTTGCTCCGCGCCATCTTCGGTGAAAAGGCCGCAGATGTGAAAGACACGTCGCTGAAGGTTCCGTCGGGCACCTACGGCATCGTCATGGATGTGAAGGTTTCTTCAAAGAAGGATTCGGAGAAGAAGGACATTCTACCGCAGGCCGAAGGCAAGAAAGCCGCGAAGCAATTGGCGGAAGAGTACAAGCAGAAGATCGAAGAACTGCGTGACCAATTGACCGAAGCGTTGTCGAACATTCTGCTCGGCGAAAAGATTCCGCTCGACGTCGTGAACAGCGAGACGGGCGAGATCATCATCCCGGCGAACCGCAAGATTACGAAGACGCTTTTGCGCAAACTGGCGACGGTCTACGATCGCATTGAGATCGATCCGTCTCCGATTCGCAACAAGATCAACGAAATCATCGGCACCTTTAAGAAGAAGTTCGAAGAGCTTCAGGCGCAGCAAGACCAGGAGATCGAGCGCGTTGAGGCCGGTGACGAAGTCGATGCCGGCATCATCAAGCAGGTCAAAGTTTACATCGCTTCGAAGCGCAAGCTTTCGGTCGGTGACAAAATGGCCGGCCGCCATGGTAACAAAGGTGTCGTCGCAAAGATCGTTCCTGAAGAAGACATGCCCTTCCTCGAAGACGGAACGCCGGTGGACATCGTTTTGAATCCGCTGGGCGTGCCTTCCCGAATGAACGTCGGACAGGTGTTGGAAACGCACCTGGGCTGGGCGGCGAAATTCCTCGGTTTGAAATTCGCGACGCCGGTGTTCGACGGCATCAAGGAAAAGGAAATCCGTGGCTACCTCAAGGAAGCCAAGTTGCCCGAGCACGCCAAGATCAAGTTGATCGACGGCCGCAGCGGCGAGGCGTTCGATCAGGAAGTGGTCGTTGGTTACATCTATATGATGAAGCTGGGTCACTTGGTGGCGGACAAGATTCACGCCCGGGCGGTCGGGCCTTACTCACTCGTCACGCAGCAGCCGCTGGGCGGCAAGGCGCAGTACGGCGGCCAGCGTTTCGGCGAAATGGAAGTGTGGGCGATGGAAGCCTATGGCGCGGCTTACACGTTGCAGGAACTCCTGACCGTGAAGTCCGACGACGTGCAGGGCCGCACGCGCATTTACGAAAGCATTGTCAAAGGCGACAACGCGCTCGAGGCCGGCATCCCGGAATCGTTCAACGTGCTCGTGAAAGAAATGCAGTCGCTCGGCATGGACGTGAAGGTGGGTTACTCCAATCAGCTCGATCAGCCGGCGGACACAGGCGCTCTCGCCAATCTCGGTTAACAGAAATTTAGCAACGCCAATTAAATATGATTAGCAGCAAAGAACAAACGAGGGAGTTGCTGGGGCTGGACAAGGTAAATCAGGTCGAGCACGTGGCCATTTCGGTCGCGTCGCCCGAGGCGATTCGCTCGTGGTCCAAGGGTGAAGTCAAGAACCCCGAAACAATCAATTACCGCACCTTCAAGCCGGAAAAAGGCGGCTTGTTCTGCGAGCGCATCTTCGGTCCCGTCAAGGACTGGGAGTGCTCGTGCGGCAAGTACAAGCGCATCAAGCATCGCGGCGTGGTCTGCGATCGTTGCGGCGTGGAAGTGACGCTGGCCCGCGTTCGTCGTGAACGCATGGGCCACATCGAGCTGGCCGTGCCGGTCTCGCACATCTGGTTCTTCAAGTGCATGCCTTCGCGTCTCGGCCTCGTGCTGGACGTGACGGCCCGCAACCTTGAGCGCGTGATCTACTACGAGGATTACATGGTCCTCGATCCCGGATCGACGCCGTTGAAGCTGCACCAGCTACTCAGCGAAAACGAATATCGCGAAGCGCGCGAAACATACGGCGCGGAAGCCTTCGTCGCGAAGATGGGCGCGGAGGCCGTGCGCGATGGTTTGGCCCAGGTGGACTTGATGAAGCAGGTCCAGCAGTTGGAAATCGGAATGACGGAGACGAAGAGTAAACAGATCCGCAAGAAGATCGCCAAGCGCATCAAGCTCCTCTCGGCTTTCCACGCCTCGAAGACGCATCCCGAGTGGATGATTCTCACGGTGTTGCCGGTGATTCCCCCGGACCTGCGCCCGCTCGTGCCGCTCGAAGGCGGACGTTTCGCCACGTCGGACCTGAACGATCTTTATCGCCGGGTCATCAACCGCAACAACCGGTTGAAGAACCTGCTCCAGCTCAAGACGCCCGAGGTCATCATCCGCAACGAGAAGCGCATGTTGCAGGAAGCGGTGGATGCGTTGTTCGACAACGGACGGCATGGTCGCGCTGTTACGGGCGCGGGCAACCGTTCGCTCAAGTCGCTCTCCGACATGCTCAAGGGCAAGTCGGGCCGCTTCCGTCAGAACTTGCTCGGCAAGCGCGTGGATTACTCCGGCCG
>DATHKK010000572.1:0-4042 GCA_035489355.1 Candidatus Limnocylindria bacterium | reverse complement strand
GTACGCGCCCCATGCGCCCTCAAGGAAAATGGCGCAAGCAGCAAACAGCACGAAGCAGCGGACCCTCTGCATTTGGGCCAGCTAACGGCGGTCTGGCTCGCGGGTTGAGAAAAATTTCATCGCCGCAAACTTTTCCCACTTTCCAGTGAAGTTTCCCGCCCAACCGCCGATGCCTCCGAAAATGACGACCGTTCAGGACGCGCCTGTGGCTTGCCCTCCCGCTCCGTTCCATCCGCTCGCCGCCGCAGACATTCTGGGCCGCGTGGAGGAATGCCAGAACCTGCCTGCGTTGAGCGCGACCACTTCGGCGCTGCGCGAAATCCTCAATGGTGAAAACCAGAATACGCAACAGATTGCCGAAGCCATCCGCCGCGACCCGAGCCTTACCACGCGATTGCTGCGCCAGATGAACACCGTCCAGTTTGGACTCAGCAATCCCGTAGCGCGTATCGACCAGGCCGTCCTCTACCTGGGCACTCAGCACGTGCGAGAACTGGCGGACGCAGGACCGATCATGGAGGAACTGGACACGTGGCCTCGCAGCGTGGGCTTCAACTGGAAACACTTTTGGCAGCACTGCATCGGCACGGCCGTCATCACTCATGAACTGTGCGCGTTCACCGACTTGCCGAAGGATGACACGCCGTACCTCGCCGGATTGCTCCATGACGTTGGCAAAATCGTCATGGCGTTTGCGTTCGCGGATCATTTCTGCGAAGTGCGCCGCCGCGTCGGTGCCGGTGAAAACGATTTGCTGCGCGTCGAGCGAGAAGTCCTCGGCATGGACCACGCGGAATTGGGCGCGCACTACCTCGGCCGGCACCGTTTGCTCGCGCCCCTAATCGCCGCCGCCAAATTTCACCACACCTCGCTGGCGGGAAGCAGAAACAAACTCGTCGCCGCCGTGCAGATCGCGAACACCCTGATTCGCCAAGCCAAGCTGGGCCACAGCGGCCATCCACTCGCGCCCGCCAACGCCGCCCTCGACGCTTGGAAAGTATTACTCCCGCGCGCCGACGCCGCGGACCGAACCCGCATCCGGCAATCCATCGCGGAGACGATGGCGCAATTGCCCGCCCAATTGAAATCGCTGGCGTAAAAGGTGGAGCGCGTCGCTCCCCGCGCGCCGCGAATTGGAGAGAGACTTTAGCTTTCATTTCACACCCCGGAGCGCGGCTCTGTGAGCCGCAGCAGCGTGGCAGTGAAAGAGTGCCTGATAATTTACCTGCCCATACAATGCGGACGTGCCGCGGCTCACAGAGCCGCGCTCCGACACCCACTGCTTGTTGGCTCAGCTTGCGGTGAGAAATGCAGGTTGAATCTCCGAAGAACGTGACCGGCACGATCAGGTAAATCCATTTCGTTCTTCTTCGCACCCGGCGCGCGGAGCGACACTCCCTACCAGTTACGTCAGAGCGAAACGCTTACGCCGGGAAAGTCCGCTGCAAATACTGCAACTGCTGGTTGATGCTCGCCTGCGCGGTTTCCATCGCGATGAAGCTCGTGGTCAGCCGTGCTTTATTCGCGAGGACCTGGCGTTCCATGTCGGCGATTTGCGTGTCGATGCCCTTGGACTGCGCCGTCAAGCGCGTCTGCCGGTTCACCAGCGATCCGTTCTCGCCAATGGTTTTGTCGAGGTAAGTATTGAAGACGGCGCCGAGGCCCACCGTACTATTCGTGAAAAAATCCTTCAAAGACGACAGATTGTTGGCAATCGCGCTTTCCAGCTTCGCCGCATCCCCGGCCACCAATGCATCATCGTTGCCGTTCGAAGTGTAGCCGAGACTTTCCAGACGAAAGATCGATCCGGTCAGGCCGCTGATCTCGCCGTTCATCAGCTTGCGCAAATCCGAATTCATCGCGGCCGCGTCGCTGTCGCCGGTCAGTGTGCCGGCCGTGACCTTGCCCTTCGCGTCCGTCGTGCTCGCTGTGTTCGTGTCAATCAGCGCCTGCGTCTTGTTGTATTCCGCCACGAGATCGCTGATGGCGGTCTTGATCTTCGTGCTGTCCGTGGCCACGTTCACCGAGAAGGTGGTTTCCGCCGTGGCCGTGACGTTCAGGCCCGTGATGCCCGAGGTCGCGTCCGTAATCGTGTTCGATTGCGCTGTGATGGTCGCACCGCCGTTGACGCTGTAGAGCAAATTTTTCCCGTGTTCGAGTGTGCCCGCGCCGAGTCCGGTGGCCGCGGCGAAATTTCCCGTCACATCTTCAATCGCCACGCCGATGTCGCCGGTGACGCGGTTGGTCAGCACGACGCGATCGTTCAACGCATCGTAGCTAGCGTTCACGCCGGCGGTGGAGTTGTTGATGCGGTCCAAAACGTTCGTGAGGCTATCGTTGGCGGAATCGAACGTGATACTCACGCCGTTGACTTTGAACTCGCCCGTCGCGCTCATCGGGGTCGTGAAGTTGCCACTGCTCATCGCCTGCGACACGCGAATGGCGCCCAGGTTCGCGCTGCTCTCCACCGCGCCCGTGCCGTTGTTCGTTAACTGTGCGGCTTGGAGAAAGTTGCTCGAGTCCGTCGCGCTGCCGAGAATGATTTCGCCAGCGCCCGTCAGTCGAATGTGGTCCGTGCTGCTGTCGTAAGCCGCCGTCACCATGCCTCCCGTCGCTGTGCTGATCTTGTCGAACACGCCTTGCAACGTATCGGTCGCGGCGACGGTGATTTGCTTTCCATTCACCGTGAACGTCCCGGCCGTAACGGGCGTCCGGAAAGCCGCGTTGCTCAACGCCAGGGCCGAGACATCGTTGGTCGCGTTCAACTTTGCGCCAATGTCACTCGTGCCACGAAGCGATGCTGCGGTGGCGAGTTGAGAAATCGCAAACGTGTAAGAGCCGAGCGGAGTGCCCGCGCCCGCCGTCGCGCTGCCCGCGGACGAGTTTGAAACGGTGACGCCGCGGCTGTCGAAGAGCGATCCATCCGTCAGCGCCTTGACGCGGTTCTGCAACACGCCGAGTTGCGTCTTGATGGCGCCGTAGGCGTTGTTGCGTTCCTGAACGGTGGTCTGCTCGGCGCGCAGCCGGGTTTGCGGCGTGCGCTCGACCTCCGTCAGTTGGTCCACGACTGACTGCCAGTCGAATCCCGTCGCAAGTCCAGAGAGAGAAATAGCCATAGCAATTCGGTCTCGTTAACGGCGGGATGGGCATTGGCTTTAGGAAAATTTCGACTTCAACCGAGAGTCGCGGGCCAAGCCATTGATGGTGGGGCGCGTCGCTCCGCGCGCGCCGCGGTGGGAGGCAGGAAGGAACGAATCGAATTCGACACCTTGCGCCGGTCACGTCCCGCGGATCGCTCACGTCTCTTTCCGATTCGCGGCGCGCGCGGAGCGACGCGCCCCACCTTTGCACGCCCGTCGTGTGCGGTGAATGCGATTATGCTGCGGCCCGCACCAGCACGCTACTGCTGATGCTGCCGAGCGCGGCGAAGTTGCGCAGCCGTTCGAGTAGCATCGGCGAAAGCGCGGTGCCGGCCACGACGACGAGGAGCGATTCGATAGTCTCGACGTTTCCTGCCAGCACGTGCCCGACTTTCAAATCCTGCACCCGCACGGAAATCGCCGGCGTGGCAGGATCATTGGCCGCGGGCAAAAGTTCGAAGTGCCGGCCCGCGGCGGAGAGTACGTCGGGATCGTAGCGCCCGCCGGACTGTAGCATCTGGTGCAACGCCGGCGCTCCCTTTACGCCTTTGAGTTCGAGATCTGCGAGGCCGCTCAGCACCTGGAGGATGCGCGCACCGAGCGGAATCGCCGTGCCGCCGGGCGTAGTCATGGGAAAGCCGGAACCGTCGAAATGCTTGTGCTGGTAGCGGACAATCTGCGCCACATTTTCCAGGCGCGGGATTTGTTCGAGCAGTTCAGCGCCAACTTCGGGAACACGCACGAGCATTTCCTTTTCCTGCACCGAGAGGGTGAGGCCCGAGCGTTCTTTCATCAGCACGGTCGGCGGCAGAGTGACGCGTCCAATGGGCGCGAGCATCGCCGCAATCTCCAATTCCCACGGACGCTCCACCTTGAACGATTGCAGAAAACTGCGCATTGAT
>DATHKK010000571.1:0-3174 GCA_035489355.1 Candidatus Limnocylindria bacterium | reverse complement strand
AACAAGCCGCCCAAACTGAGTGAACTCCGTGAAGCGCTGGCCAGTGTTTTCCACGCGCCGAAGATCGCGGAGGGAAAGAAATGAAGAAAGCCGTGCCCAAAACGTTGCCGGTAGGGCGCGTCGCTCCGCGCTCTGCCTTTTACGCCTCCATCCACGTGCTGCCAGTTTGTAACTGGCAGAAGCGCACTGAGTTCAGGACGTGCGAAGTTTTTTCTCGGCGCATTGGCATCGAAGGAGCCGGACTGCCGGTCGCAAACCGGCGGCACGTTAGAAGATCCGGACGTCTTGCACAGAGCGCGCTTTCGTTCACGCACGCCGATTTTGACGCTTTCGTTGAAAATTGTTTCGCGAAAAGAACGCGCGTGTGCGTCTATAGTTCGCAAGCCTGGAAGAAAACAACCACGGGACGCTATGTCTGACTCACCGCTCGCCCGCCTGCTCATCGTCGATGATGAAGCTCCGCAAATGAAGGCGCTCTGCGACACGCTCCGGGACCACGGCTACGAGACGGTGGGTTTCACCAATGGCCACGCGGCCCTCGAGGCGTTGGAGAAATCGAAATTCGATCTGCTCCTCTCGGATTTGATGATGCCCGAGATCGATGGCATCGCCCTGCTCGCGGCGGCGCTGGAGAAGGATCCGGACCTCGTTGGCATCATCATGACGGGCCAGGGCACGATCGATACGGCGGTGGACGCGATGAAGACGGGCGCGCTGGACTACATCCTCAAGCCATTCAAGCTGAGCGCGATCCTGCCGGTGCTCTCCCGCGCGTTGGCCGTGCGCCGGCTGCGGAAAGAAAAGACGGACCTGGAACGAAGCCTCGGCCAGCGCACCGCGGAATTGGAAGTGGCGAACAAGGAACTCGAATCCTTTTCCTATTCTGTCTCGCACGACTTGCGCGCTCCGCTGCGCGCGGTGGATGGCTTTTCGAACATGTTGCTCAAGCAGTATTCGGCGGAAATGCCCGCCGACGCGCGGGACCTTTTGAAGCGCGTCAGCGCGAGCGCCCAGCGCATGAATGATTTGATCGATGGCTTGCTCCAGTTCTCCCGGCTCGGGCGGGAACCGCTCTCGAAACGGCCGGTCAACATTGCCGCCATCGTGCGCGACGCCCTCGCGGAGTTGCGCCCGGAGCAGGAGAACCGGCAGGTGGAACTGCAGGTTGTGGAGCTGCCGGATTGCGTGGGGGACACGTTACTGCTCAAGCAGGTTTTCGTGAACTTGCTGTCCAACGCCTTCAAGTTCACTCGTCATAAACCCAAGGCGGTCATCCATGTTGGCTGCCAGCCGGAGAACAAGGAGAACGTTTTTTTCGTCCGGGACAACGGCGCCGGTTTCGAGATGCGGTATGCGGAAAAGCTCTTCGGCGTTTTTCAGCGGCTCCACAGCAACGATGAGTTTGAGGGCACGGGCGTGGGCCTCTCCATCGTCCAGCGGATCATTCAACGCCACGGTGGGCGCATCTGGGTCGAAGCGCAGGTGGATCGCGGCGCGACGTTTTATTTTACACTGAACGAACGCAACGAGAATGCCTGACGCTGAAATGGTCTGATGCCAATCGCTCTTAACATACTGATCGTCGAAGACTCGCCGGACGACGCGGAACTCCTCGTCCATGAATTGCGCAACGCCGGCTTCGATCCGAAGTGGAAACGCGTGCAGAACGAGCCGGACTTTCGCGCGGGGTTGAAAGAGCGGCCGGACCTGATCTTTTCCGATTTTAGTTTGCCGCAGTTTTCCGTTCGCCGCGCGCTGGAGGTATTGCGCGAAACAAGGATCACTGTGCCGTTCATCATTGTTTCCGGAACCATCGGCGAGGAGCGCGCGGTGGAAAGCTTGAAGGCGGGCGCGACGGATTATGTCCTGAAGGATTCGTCGGCGCGGCTGGGGATTGCGGTGGAGCGTGCCTTGCGCGAAGCCAAAGAACGCTCCGAGCGCGAGCGCATCGAGCAGTGGCTGAATTCATTTTTTTCCGGGGCCACCGCCGGCCTGGCAATTCTCGACCGCGAACAGCGTTATATCCAAATCAACGAGACGCTCGCGCAGATGAATGGCCTGCCCGTGGAAGCTCATCTGGGCCGGACGCTGGAGGATATTCTGCCCGCCCTCGCTCCACAGGTGACTCCTTTGGTCGCGAGCGTACTTCGCACCGGCCAACCGGTCCTCGATACAGAGGTGACGGGGCCTACCGCTGAAAAAGCAGGAATGATTCGGCATTGGCGCGCCTCTTTCTTTCCCATCCAGGGGCCGGCCGGGCGGATCGATGGCGTGGGTTGTGTCGTGGTGGAAACCACCGCGCGCAAGCAGGCGGAGGAAGCCCTGCGGGTGAGTGAAGAACGGTTTCGTCAGTTGGCGGAAAACATCGACGAGGTTTTTTGGGTCACAGATCCCGCGAAGAACCAGGTGCTCTACGTCAGCCCGGCGTACGAGGACATTTGGGGGCGCACTTGCGAGAGCCTTCTTCATTCGCCGCAATGGTGGCTGGATACCGTGCATACGCAGGATCGCGCGCGGGTGGCTGACGCTGTCATGAGCAAGCAGGGTCAGGGCGCGTACGATGAAGTGTATCGCATCAATCGGCCGGATGGCTCCGTGCGCTGGATTCACGACCGCGCTTTTCCCGTGCGCGATGCCCAAGGCGACGTGCTGCGCATCGTCGGTCTCGCCGAGGACATCACGAAGGAACGGGAGTTGGAGGAACAGTTCCGGCACGCGCAGAAAATGGAATCCATCGGCCAGCTCGCCGGCGGTGTCGCCCATGATTTCAATAACCTTCTCACGGTCATCTCGGGCCACGCTTCGCTGCTGCTGACCGATTTCAAGCTGGAAGAAGACGCGCAGGATTCAGTGGAACAGATATCCCTGGCGTCCGAGCGCGCGGCCAATCTCACGCGGCAGCTTCTGACCTTCAGCCGTCGTCAGTTGATGCAAACCCGCGAGCTGAACCTGGACGACGTCATCGAGAGCGTGATCAAGATGCTCGTGCGCGTTCTTGGCGCGGACATCAACCTTCAGTTCACTCGATCGAAGCTCCCGCCCATCTTCGCCGACGCCGGCATGCTCGAGCAAATTCTCATGAACCTGGCCGTAAACGCGCGCGACGCCATGCCGAAGGGAGGCACGCTTACCATTTGCACGGGCACCGAGACGCTCGATGAATTGTTCGTGAAA
>DATHKK010000570.1:0-4021 GCA_035489355.1 Candidatus Limnocylindria bacterium | reverse complement strand
GAGGAAATCATGTCCGCCCTCTTCGGACACATGGTGATTCAAAATACGAACATGGCCCTGATGTTCCTCGGCCAGGTGCCGCACCCGCAGTCGGGCGAAGTCGTGCAGGACTTAGAAGCGGCGCGGATGTTTATCGATCAGCTCGAAATGCTCGAGGCGAAGACCAAGGGCAATCTTTCACGCGAAGAGGAAAAGATCCTTCAGCAAAGCCTCACGCATCTGAGACTAACTTTTGTGCAGGCGATCGATAATCCATCGAAGCCGGAAGCTGCGGGAAAGTCTGAGGACATTTCGAAGCCCGCTGCTGCGGCAACAGAACCGCCACTGCAACCCACCGCATCTGAGAAAGTGCTGCAAGCCGAGGAATCTGTCGCGCCCGAATCCCACAAGCGTTACTCGAAGAAATTCTGAGCGGCGATGGCATGTTGCCGAAGGGTGGGGCGCGTCGCTCCGCTCGCGCCGCGAATGGAAAAAAATTATGCTGACTTCATGAGTCTCTGACCGCAGCGCCGGCGCACGGAGCGACGCGCCCCACGTTCACGTTGCGAAAGCGCTTTCCTGAACTTGCTCCCGCCGCGTGCTCCTTCAACAATCACGCCACGAACATGATTCGCCTCGTTCTATTCGACATCGACGGCACGCTCATTCACACGAGTGGCGCTGGGGAAAAAGCCTTCGCGCGCGTGTTTTCCAACTTCTTCGGCATCGCCGACGGCACGGAAAAGCTAAAGTTCGCAGGGCGCACCGATGCCTCCATCCTTCGCGAATTTTTTGTTCACAACGCCATCGAGCCGTCGCCGGAGAACATGGAACAGTTCTTCGATGCCTACGTCTTTTTGCTCGAACACATGCTCCAGACTTTGCCTGGCACCGTGCATCCCGGTGTCTCGACCTGGCTGAACGACCTGCGCGCGCTGCCGCATCCGCCTGTGATCGGCCTGCTCACCGGCAACATCCGCCTCGGCGCCGAAATCAAACTGCGGCGGTTCCATCTTTGGGGAGAATTCGCGACCGGCGCGTTCGCGGATGATTCCAGCGAACGAAATGAAATTGCAGCCATCGCCAAACGGCGCGGCGAGCATTTGCTGGGCAAAAAATTGCGCGGCGACGAAGTGCTCGTCATCGGCGACACGCCGCTCGACATCGCCTGCGCCCGCGCCATCGGCGCCAAAGTGCTGGCCGTCGGCACCGGGATGTATCGGCCCAAAGATTTGTTGCCGCTCGAACCGGATTGGGCGGTGATCAACCTGGAGCAACTCAGCGCCCATGAAGTTTGCGCATAAGGCAGATGCTGCCTGCAGTGAAGGTGCTCGGCATAGTTGCCGCTCATGTCTGTTTCTCCCGTCGTCTTGCGCGGCGGATTTGTTCTTGTTTCCCACCGTGGCCCTCCCTTGGATCGCTGCGTGCATCCTTGGATTTGTTTCTTAATGATCCTTGTTTTTCTGGCTGCCGGACCAGCCAGCGCCGGCGCCGCCGTCACCAACGAAGCCTTCGCCATACGCGGCTATTACACCACCTTCATGCGCATGCCCACGTTCGGGCTGCCCGAGTGGAAGCAGATGATTGACGCGATGGAAAAGGATGGCGCGAACTTCCTCATCCTCTGGACCGTAGGCGCATTCCATTCCAAGCAATTTCCCATCACTTGGAAATACAACGCCGACCACAAGAACGTGGAAAAAGATTCGCGTCCTGCTGGGCTTCACGCCCTTCGCTTACGACGGCGCGAATCAGTACCCGCTCGAACATCCTGAGCTGAAAGCGACGCAGAAGGACGGCACGCCCGCGAAGTTCGTGGGGCCTGCACGCGTGGGGTTACAACATGTGCCCGTCACACCCGGCGTCGCAGAAATTCATGCGCGAGTACGTGCGCGAAATGCTCTTCGAGTTTTATCCGAACGCGGATGGACTGCTGATTGAGTCGCGCGATTATGCAATTTGTTACTGCGCCCAGTGCAAAGGAAAGTTTTTCGACCGCGAGTTCGAGTTTGTGCGCCAGATTTCCGACGACGTATGGCGCGTGAAGACCAATGCGACCATTTTCGCTTACCCGCATTATTTCTCCGCGAAAGCGGTGTCGGGATTCGGTGTGACGGGCGCGAAACAAAAATTCGACCCGCGCTGGTTTCTGAGCTTCACCCCGCAAAGCGCGCACATCGATGATGAACTCGCGAAGCAAGCGAAGAGCGCTCTCTACTGGAATGACGGACTGACTATCGGGACACCTGCGAAGATCCGTGACGGCGCACGCACCGCGCGGGAGCGTGGCCTGAGCGGCTACATCACTTCCTGCGAGCCTTTCAGTTGCATCGACGGCCCGCCCGGCAGCAACAAGCCGCGCCTGAAGCCGTTTCACATTCCCTGGCTCCGCGATGGCGAAATGCCGCTGAATGAACTGGTCGTGCGGGTGAACCGCATCGCCTATCGGGAATACACCAAAGACCCTGGCCTGAGTGATGTGGCCTTTCGTGCCGCACTGGGGAAGGAACTGTTCGCGGTGCGCACGAGTGAGCAGAAGGTGAATGATTTGCTCTTCGTGCAAGAGTGCTGGTTCAGCGGCGCGGATTGGTTTGCGCCCGGAATTTTTCATCGCCCCGGTGATCTCCTCAACCGCGCTCGGCGCGAAAAATGGCCCGCAGAGAAAACTCAACGCTACCGAACGCGCGTGGAGCGTCTCCGCGAGATCGGGAAGACTTATCAGTTTTCAACCGACCTCAACGAGAAAGAAGTGGGGCGCGTCTCGAACTACATCGTTAGTTTGTGGGACGCAGGGAAATAGTTCGCGATTTGATGGTTGCCTCATAGTGGTGCGCGTTGACTGACCGAACGGTGAGGGCGAAATGTCCGCGTGCTGCATGAACCAGGCAGGTGCAGGTGCTGGGCTGGCAAGTCCTTGGAGTTTAATCATTGTTCGTCCGGTTCCTTTCCACTCGGAGCGTCTTTTAGTGTTGGAGCCGGTTTGGATCCAGAACGACTTCGTCGCGATCGTTTTGCAGGGGTTGTCGGCTTTGAACGTTCTAAGTGCGTCCACAGAGAGCGCATCAAGAACACGCCCGCAGCGAACAAAAAGAAAATTGTACCGGCTTGAATTCCGTTTCCGGAATTTATCCACCGTGCGGCGAGGTCAGGTCCAACTCCATAAAACTCTCGTGCTTCTCTGAGGGGGACTGAACCCTTAGAATGGTGCAACACTGGATTGAGTCGAGAGAAGCTTCGGAACAGAAATGCGAAGTCGCCCGACCAAATCCTTAAGTGAAGTTCGGAACGTGGCCGAATTTCCCCGATCACGATTTGATTCGTCCAAGGGACTGCCTGTTGCCTTCGGTCAAAAATGTCGGTTTCCGAAAAATCGACTTCTCCCTTTCCTGAAAGCAGGACCCGCAGATCCTTCGCCACGTCGTTCCCTTTGTTCGCAATTACGACGTCCATGAAAGACTCAGGCAGCACATGTTGGAACATGTAGAGATAGCGCCAGCCATCGGAATTTGTTGCGAGATTTGAGCGTAAACTCTCAACAAGGTTGGTTGTAGAGCTCGCGTTTGTGCTTTGCTCTGACAGGAAAGTGAGCACTTCGTTTGAGCGCAACGCCTGCGAAAAATCTCTCCGAATCTCAGGAGACAGCGAATACATGGTCAGCTTGGCCGTCGCAAACAACGAGGGGCTGTTAAAATAATTCGTCAATGTTATTACGCCTGCAAGAATTGCGACCAACGTGGCGACTATGCCGAGGAATGCTTGCAACGTCTTTGTGGAGAATTTCATCTCACTTTCATCCCTCGAAATGGAAATTGTTCATGCGTTTTCTCGAGACTTGATGGAAATGTGCTCAAAATCAACTCTGACGCTGCCCGCGCCCACTGCTGGCCTTTCTGAATGTTGCGCCCGCGCGCTTCCTCTGAAATCCTCACAAATATGAACCGTTTCATTTTCCTTCTGGCGATGCTGTCTCCAGTGCTGATGTTTGCCGCCGCACCGACAAAGCCCTTCGAGTTGCGCGATGGCGACCGCGTGGTGTTTCTCG
>DATHKK010000569.1:0-8123 GCA_035489355.1 Candidatus Limnocylindria bacterium | reverse complement strand
GAAATTCTCCGCCGCCTCGGTTTCGGGCAGACAATACATGCAGCGGAAATTGCACCGATCCGTCACGCTGACCCGAAGGTCGCGCATCACACGTCCGTGCGAATCCACGAGCAAAGGGCCGTTGGTCATTTCGAAGGAGTGGCGGGGGCGGCCGCGGCAGGCGCGGAATTTGTCGCTGGTTTCGTGGACGGAAAGTTGGTGGGGCTGACAATCCGCGCCTGGGCACCCTGACGGATCTCCACGTTCAAATCATAATTCGTTCCGCTCGGCTCGGCCGGTTTTGGAGTGTTCATCAACTTTTCCGCGCCGCCCTTGGCCGTGACACCGAACAAGTTCAAGCGAATAAATTCCAGGCGCCGCGTGATGGCAAGTTCCTCCTTGAGCTTGCTCACTTGCGCACGCATCACGGCGAGATCGTTGAACTGCCGCTCCAATTCCGCTTTCTCCGCTCGGAGCCGCGGAAGCTCTTTGGCGAGGAAATCCTTTTCACCCTGCGTCGTAGCGAGTTTCTTTTCAGTCGTGGCAATCTGCTTTTCCAAGCCGCTGATGGAGTTCGTGAGTTGGTCCATCTGTTTGCCCAGCAAGAGCCGCTCGCCTTCCAGTTCATTGATCTTCTGATCCTTCTTCGCCAGCTCGGCTTGGGCGGTACGCAATTGCTCGGCCGTGGCTTTGGCCTGGGCGTCGGACTTTTCCAAGTCGGTGATCAATTTGCTCAAATTGTTCGAGAGCATCGTGAGATCCTGACCGCGCGACTTCAAGTCATCTTCGAGTGTCAGATTTACCTGTTTCTGCTCTTCGAGGTCCTTGTGCGTCTTTTCGAGGCTCTGACTTTGCAGCGCAATTTGCTCATCGCGCTCCTTCTTTTCCTGGACATGTTTGCGCTGCTCAGTCACGAGCGCCACGCCCATGCCGAGAGAAATCAGGACCAAAATGACAATCGCAATTTTGGACTTCATGCGGCGGCCAAAGTGCATTCCGCCCTCGGGTTTGGCAAGGGATGCTTCGGCGTTGCCGATTCAATCTTCGCAGAATAAGGAAGTGGAAAAGACGCCTATTGCGGGCGAACAGCAGGCTCTGTCGGTGTTGTGGGACGATCGATGTTTTGGGAACCAAACGACTCAACTTTCCCACCTACGAAACGAACGAAATAGTAGTCGTATTGCCACCATCCTTTTTGATCATCGCGGTAGGTAAACACATCAGCGCTGGCACTTCCGCCTACGGAAAACGGCTCGCCGATCAGGCGAATAACTTCCGTCTTCGGCATTCCCACAGAAACCCGGCTCAAGTACGTGCCTCGGAAAGGACCCTTGAAATTTCCCGATTGGGGAACCTCGTTGGAGGCGCACGACGCGAGCAATAAGCATGCGATGAGGAAAACAAGAAGTTTCATGGCACGGAATTCTACTGCGCGCTTCCTGAGACCCAAGATTTTTCTGCTGATTTGTCGGATCAGAAGGTCGCCTTCGTTCCTCTTCTGTTGAAACGAAAACTTGCCTGCCGGAAAGACGTGGCGCTTACTTCGCCGGATTTTTGCAGACGATGACTCCTGAATTGCTCGCTCAAGCCAAGTCGCTCGGATTTTCCGATCGGCAAATCGCGAACCTCGTTGGCCAAACCGAGGACGAGATTCGCGCGCTGCGCAAGAAGCTCGGCATCGTGCCCAGCTACCGGCTCGTGGATACGTGTGCGGCGGAGTTCGAAGCCTACACGCCTTACTATTATTCCACTTACGACCGCGGCGATGACGAGACGCGTCCCAGTGACACGCGCAAGGTGATGATTCTCGGCGGCGGCCCGAACCGCATCGGGCAAGGCATCGAGTTCGACTACTGCTGCGTCCACGCGGCGTTTGCGCTGAAGGAGGAAGGTTACGAAACGTTGATGGTGAACTCGAACCCCGAAACGGTTTCGACGGACTACGACACAAGCGACAAACTTTTCTTCGAACCGCTGACGCTGGAGGACGTGCTGCACATCTATGAGCGCGAGAAATGTTGGGGCGCGATAGCGCAGTTCGGCGGGCAAACGCCGCTGAACCTCGCGCTCTCCTTGCAGAAGAATGGCGTGAACATTATCGGCACCTCGCCGCAGAGCATCGAGGTCGCCGAGGACAGGAAGCTCTTCGCCGCCATGCTTGACAAGCTGAAGATTCCGCAGCCGCCGAACGGTCTGGCGACGAACGAAGCGGAAGCCCTCCACGCCTCTAAGCGGTTGGGTTATCCGGTTCTCGTGCGTCCCAGCTTCGTCCTCGGCGGTCGCGCCATGCAGATCGTTTATTCTGATTCCGAGCTTCAACACTACATGCGCTTCGCGGTCGAGGCCTCGCCCGAGCGTCCGGTGCTGGTCGATAAATTTCTCGAAGATGCCACGGAAGTGGACGTGGATTGCATCGCGGACGTCGGCCACTTTGCCGACCCGACCCAAGGCACCATCGTCATCGGCGGAATGCTGGAGCACATCGAATTCGCCGGCGTGCATTCAGGCGACGCGGCCATGGTGTTGCCGCCGCACACACTTTCAAAGCCGGTCATTGAAACCATTCGCAAGCACACGCACGCGATGGCGCGCGAGTTGAAGGTCATCGGTCTGATGAATGTTCAATATGCGGTGAAGGGTGACACAGTTTACGTTCTCGAAGTGAACCCTCGCGCCTCGCGCACAGTGCCGTTCGTCAGCAAGGCCATCGGCGTCCCGCTCGCGAAACTCGCGGCGAAGGTGATGGCGGGCAAAAAGCTGACCGAGCTTGGATTCACGGAAGAGATTTGGACGAAATACTGGGCCGTAAAGGAGTCGGTGTTTCCGTTCAATCGCTTTCACGGGCAGGATATTTTGCTCTCACCCGAGATGCGCTCGACCGGCGAAGTGATGGGACTCGATGCCGATCTTGGCATTGCTTACGCGAAGTCGCAGATGGCGGCGAACTCGCCGTTGCCGCTCAGCGGTCGCGTGTTCATCAGCGTGAGTGACGCGCACAAAACGCACGTGGCCGAAGTCGCCAGGCAGTTTACCGATCTTGGATTCGATCTTGTGGCGACGGGAGGCACGGCCGGTGTTTTGGAAAAAGCCGGATTGAAAGTGCAGCGCATCGCCAAGCTGCAGGAGGGACGGCCCAACGCGATCGACCTGCTCAAGAACAAAGAGATTCAACTGGTGATCAACACGCCCAGTGGAGCCACGCCGCGCGCGGACGAGATCAGGATTCGCACCACCGCAGTTTATACGGGCACGGCGATCATGACGACCTTAAGCGGAGCCAAGGCGGCGGCGCTCGGAATCGCGGCGCTCAAGAAAAGCGGTTATGGGGTGAAGACCGTTCAGGAATACCACTGAACGCTAGTCGGAATCAGGATCATCGTCCGCGTTCAGATTGGCGAGGCTGTGACCTTCGGGCCAAAGACTGCAATTGGGCTGCCGCGCGAGACTCCTGATAAGATAAGTGCCGTTCGCCCGACAATCGGGCAAGCGCCCCTCTCTCAAATAGGGAATGAGATCGGTGCTGATGGGCCGGCTCGTGTTCGGCTGCTTGGCGTCAAAAGCCCATTGCGCCTTGGCCGCGTCGAGCGTGTGGAGATTGCTGATACACGATTTTACGCGCGCGGAGTTTCGCGACGTAAGGAAGTTTGGAATCGCGATGGCGGCCAGCAATCCGATGATGGACACCACGATCATGATTTCGACGAGCGTGAATCCGATCGTAACGCGTTGTCCCGATTTCAGCGCGTCGTGTCGCAAATTCTCACAGGAATCTTTGGTTTTCATAGGTGCCCTTCAGGTCCCGCCGCGCGAGAGCAAATAAATTGCCAGCGGCCCTGATTTTGGATACTCATCAAATGCCTTCTCCTATGGCTACGCTTGTTGCGAACAATGCCGAAACGCCCGTGAGCACGATCTCACTGCTCTCCGGCATCAACGCAGTCGGGCGGGCCGAGGGCAATCATCACGTTATCCCGCACGCCTCCATTTCCAGCCGGCACTGCGAGGTAGTGCTCGATGAGGGCAAAATGTTCGTGCGTGATCTCGGCTCCACCAACGGGACGTTCGTGGACGACAATCAAGTGGCTCACGCCAGCACGGACAGCGGCTCAGATTTGGCGGCGCAGAGTACCTGGTGGAAGCGCCGGAATTGCTCGCGGAACCGCCCGTCGGCCCGCTGCGCGTGAACATCGCCAAAAATATCGGCACGGTGGAAACGGCCAGCGCACCCTCCGATGTGCGCACCGCGAGCGCCGTCATCGCAGCGATCAATCCGGTGATGTACGAGGAGCCGAGTTTCTATCGAAAGCTGCCCGGCGCGCTGGCGTATCCTTTCAAACGCAACGGCATCATTCTACTCGTCATCGGCGCCATCGTCTTTCTCGTCCTGGAATTTCTCGCCAGTTACGCGTGGCTCATTTCCATCATCACGACCGGTTACTTGTTCGCTTACATGCAGAAGATCATCGCGCACTCGGCGCAGGGTGAAGACGAGATGCCGGACTTCCCCGAATTCGGCGAATGGTGGTCCGACATCATTCTTCCGTTTTTGCTCTTTACCGGAACATTTGTAGTGTCGTTTGTGCCGGCCATCGCTTTATTTTTCCTCGGGCGAGAGAGTCCTGTCTTCGCGCTGGCCATCATTCCGGCGATCATTTTCGGCGCCATTTATTTTCCGATGGCGCTGCTCGCCGTCGCAGTTTCCGACAGCTTCGTGGCGCTCAGTCCGCACATCGTGGTGCCCTCGATCTTTCGCGTATTCCTGCCGTATGCTGTCGCTTGTCTCGTGTTAGGTGTTCTCGCCGGAATCCGTTTCGGGCTTGGTTTCGCCCTGGTGTTGTTTGTGCCCATTCCCGTTTTGCCCGAGGTGATCCTGGGTTTCGTTTCTCTCTACGCGCTCGTCGTGGAAATGCGCGTGCTCGGATTATTGTTCCGCGGCTATCGCCATCGATTGGGATGGCTGAACTAGAGAAACTTTTGCGTCCCCGTTTTTCTGTCGCAGCCTCGAACCGGAATTCTTCCTAACCGTTCCCCAGCTTTTCCCCGGCGGAATTTGACGCGATGCCAACCGGATGTAAGTTGGAATCAAGCCAATGAAATCAGGCCGAGAAACCAAATTTGATTCGTGTCAGGGCGGTCAGCTCGAAGCGCCAGCCGGCGCCTCTTCTTAGGCGCACGTGCTTCGGCTCTCCGTCGCCACGCGGCGGATATGAAAGTTGAAGCAACAGTTGTTCGGAGTCAATCGGATGGCGGTGAATCCGAAAGGGAGCAACTGATTTCAAACACCTCTCCTCGAATCCCGCGGATCGGACTCGCTCTCTCTTCCGGCGGCGCCAAAGGACTGGCGCATATCGGCATCCTCCAGGTTCTCGAGGAAAACGGCATTCCCATTCACGCCATCGCCGGCTCCAGCATGGGCGCGTATGTCGGCGCGGTCTGGGCTTACGGTCACGACGGCGCGAGCATGGAAAGATTTGCGCGGGAAGTTGAAGGACGTTGGGGGTTCCTGCATCTCCTTGACCCCGTCCTCCTCCCGCGCTGCGGTTTTATTCGGGGAGAGAAGATGGGTGGCCGGGTGAAATGCGCCATTGGCAACGCGCAATTCTCCGATCTCAAACATCCGCTGCGCGTCGTCGCGACCAATCTATGCACGCTCGAACGAGCCGTCTTTACCGAAGGCGAAGTCGCGCTCGCCGTGCAAGCCAGCTCCGCTATTCCTGGAGTTTGTGCGCCGGTGCGCATCGGCGATGATCTATTCTTCGACGGTGGCGTGGTCGATCCCTTGCCCGTCGATGTCGCGCGCGAAATGGGCGTGGACTGTGTCATCGCGGTGAATGTCATCCCCACTCCTTCGTACATGCGCTGCCGCCTCGAACTTCAGCAGGAGCAAATGGCGCTGCGCCACGCGCAACTGAATCGCTTGATGAAAATGTTTCGCCGCACGCGCGACAGCCTCGCTGGCGTAAATGTTTTCGACATTATGCACCGCACGATGCTCGGCGCGCAGATGCGGCTGGCCGAACACTCCGGCCGCCACGCCGATCTCATTTTGCGCCCGCTCTCCTTCGATGGCCGCTGGCACGACTTTCATCATCCTGGCAAATACATCGCGCTCGGCCGGCGCACCGCCGAGGAGCATCTCGACGAAATCAAAGCACTCATCAGGAGACACACGCATGAACACAAAACTGCTCACAACGCACTGGCAGTCGCTGCCTGAATCGACCACTCGGCAACTTCAAGCCGAGAAGTTGCGCCACTACTTGCGCGACGTGGTTCTGCCTTTCTCACCGCACTATCGCGAGCTGTTCGCCGAGCGAGGCTTGGACGCGGATTCGATTCACTCGCTCGACGATCTCGCCAAAATTCCATTCACCTCGAAGGCCGATCTGTTGAACACATCGCAGCACCCGCAGCGCGCACGGGAATTTGTGATTACGCCGGACCCGCAAGTTCTCGCCCACCGACCGGGCACCATTCTTCGCGCGCTGGCGCACGGACGTTCTCGCGTGCAACAGGAACTGGAGTCGGAGTACCGCCCACTCCTGCTGACGACCACGACCGGACGATCAGCGGAGCCGATTGCGTTCCTGTTCACGCGACATGATCTCGACAACCTAGCGATCACAGGCCGCCGCACTTTCGAAGTCTGCGGCGCGCGTCGCGAATGGCGATTGCTGAACATGTTCCCCTTCGCGCCGCACCTCGCGTTCTGGCAAACGCATTACGGCGGCGAGGCCTTTGGTGTTTTCGTCACAAGCACGGGCGGCGGCAAAGTGCTGGGCACCGAGGGCCAACTGCGCTTCATCCGCAAAGTGCAACCCGACGTGCTCATCGGCATGCCGACGTTCGTGTATCACGTGCTGCACGAAGCCGCTGAAACCGGCCTGCGCTGCGAATCACTCAAACGGATCGTGGTCGGTGGGGAAAAAGTTCCCAATGGTATGCGCCGCAAACTCGTCTCTCTCGCGGCCGAACTCGGCGCAAAGGAAGTGGATATTGTGGCGACTTATGGCTTCACCGAGTGCAAGACAGCTTTCGCCGAATGCCCGCACCGGATCGATGAACCCTCCTGCGGTTATCATCTTTATCCCGATCTCGGCATCTTTGAAGTGATCGATCCCGTCACCGGCGAACCCCTGCCGCCGGAGAGTCCCGGTGAACTCGTGTTCACTCCGCTTGAGGCGCGCGGCACCGTCGTCCTGCGTTATCGCACGGGCGACATCATCGACGGCGGACTCACCTATGCGCCTTGCCCCAACTGCGGCCGGTGCGTGCCCAGGCTCGTGGGGAACATCTCGCGCCGCACCGAAGTTCGCGAGATGCGCATGGACAAAATCAAAGGCACGCTGGTGGATTTCAACGAACTGGAACACGTGCTCGACGACTGCGCGGAGGTCGGCGCGTGGCAGATCGAACTGCGCAAACGCAATGACGATCCGCTGGAACTCGACGAACTCATTCTTCACGTCGCCAAGCACGATGGCGCTTCAGAGGCAGGACTCGCACGCGAACTGAGCGAACGGATTGTGGCGCGCGCGGAGATTCATCCCAACCGCATCCTCTTCCACACGCTCGACGAAATGCGCCGGCTCCAGGGCGTCGGGAGCGAATTGAAAGAGTGCAAGCTCGTGGATCATCGGCCCGCGACCAGCGATTCCCCGGTCACCACAGAGACAATGGAGAACGCCGCATGAAACCCCGCCTCGTCATCGTCGATGGAGTTCGGACGCCCTTCTGCAAGGCGGGCACCGATCTCGCGCACCTCGACGCTGTCGAGCTGGGCCGAATTGCGGTAACGACGTTGCTCAAACGCACCGGGTTCGATCCCGCACTCATCGATGAAGTAATCTTTGGCTGCGTCGCCCAACCCGCCGATGCCGCGAACGTGGCGCGTGTGATTGCGTTGCGCTCCGGAATTCCGGAGCACGTGCCCGCCGTGACCGTCCATCGCAACTGCGCCAGTGGCATTGAAGCCTTCACGACGGCGTACGAAAGGATGTGCGCGGGGCGCGGGAGCATCTTCATCGTGGGCGGCACCGAGAGCATGTCGCAAATGCCGCTGCTCTTCAGCCAGCGCGCCGCTAACAAGTTCAGCCGCGTCGCGCGTGCGAAGTCGGTCGGACAAAAGCTGGGCGCGCTCAGCG
>DATHKK010000568.1:0-7655 GCA_035489355.1 Candidatus Limnocylindria bacterium | reverse complement strand
GGATCGCCGCGAGATCTTCGCGCGATTCAAAACAACAAAATGAGATTTGCGCTCATCAATCGCGGACCTGCGAATTGACGGGGACGAAGTCTGTCCGCACGTTTCGATGCTCTTCAATCCTCTCTACTATCAGCTCAAGCCGTTTCTTCCGTGGCGCATCCGACTGGCCTCTCGTCGTGCGTTGGCCGCACGGCAGCGCGCGCGTTTCGCGGACACCTGGCCCATCAATGAAACGGCAGGCGCTCCTCCCGAAGGCTGGCCCGGCTGGCCCGAAGGCAAAAAGTTTTCCGTGGTGCTGACCCATGATGTGGAAGGACCCACCGGACTCGAACGCTGCCGCAAGCTGATGCAGTTCGAAATGGACCTCGGTTTTCGGTCCTCCTTCAATTTCATTCCCGAAGCCGAATACTCGGTGCTGAAAACTCTCCGGTACGATCTCGCGGCAAACGGCTTCGAGGTCGGTGTTCACGACCTGCGGCATGACGGCAAACTCTTCCGTTCCCGCGCCGCCTTCAAACCTCAAGCTTCGCGCATCAATCATTATTTGCGTGAATGGAAAGCCGTCGGGTTCCGTTCCGGTTTCATGCTGCGAAACCTCGATTGGATTCACCATCTCGACATCGAGTACGACACTTCCACGTTCGACACAGATCCCTTTGAACCGCAGCCCGAGGGTGTTGGAACTGTGTTCCCATTTTGCGTGGCGAATGCCAATGGCGGCAGCTATGTAGAACTGCCTTACACGCTGGCCCAGGATTCCACGCTGTTCATCTATTTGCAGGAACGAACGCCGCAGATTTGGAAGCAAAAACTCGATTGGATCGCGCGTCACGGTGGCATGGTGCTGTTGAATACGCATCCCGATTACATGGCGTTCGACGGCTCGGGCCGGAGCAGCCGTGAATATCCCGTCGCCCACTACCGGGAGTTCCTCGAATATCTCAACGCGCACTACCGCGGCTCATTTTGGCCGGCGTTGCCTCGCGAAGTCGCGGCGTACTGCAAGCAGCACTCTTCGCTAAAGCGCGTTTCCCGGAAGCGTATCTGCATGTTGTCCTACTCCGCGTATGAATCGGACAACCGAGTCATGCGTTACGCCGAAGCGCTCGCGGCGCGGGGCGACACGGTGGATGTGCTCGCTCTTCAGGCTAAACCGGAACAGCCGCGCAGCGAAGAACTCGCCGGCGTCCATTTATCGCGAATCCAAAAGCGCATCGGAAAAAATGAAAAAGGAAAAATCTCCTACCTCTTCCGCCTGCTGAAATTTTGCTTCGTCGCCTCGCTTCGCCTGAGCGGACGTCACTTCGTCCAGCCTTACGATCTGATCCACGTCCACAACATCCCGGACTTTCTCGTCTTCGCCGCGTGGCTGCCCAAGCTGACCGGGGCCAAGGTGATTCTCGACGTCCACGACATCGTTCCTGAATTTTATGCGAGCAAGTTCAACGCGGTGGAAAATGGCCTTTTGTTCAAATCGTTGCGCACGGTTGAACGTTGTTCCGCCTCCTTCGCGCATCATGTGATTGTTTCTAATCACCTCTGGCATCAAAAACTGGTGACGCGCTCCGTCTCGACCAGCAAAAGCTCGGTCTTCCTCAACCACGTCGATCTTCAAGTCTTCGTTCCGCATCGCCGCACGAGGAATGACGGCAAGCTCATCATCATTTTTCCCGGCGGCCTTCACTGGCATCAGGGCGTTGATATCGCCATTCGCGCCTTCGCTCAGGTCAGCAACCAACTGCCCAAGGCTGAATTCCATATCTACGGACAAGGCAGTGCCCGGAACGAACTCATCGCTTTGGTCGCTTCCTTCGGGCTGGAACAAAAGGTCCGCTTTTTCGAGAACGTTCCGCTCACGGAGATTGCCGAAGTGATCGCGAATGCCGACATCGGCGTGGTTCCCAAGCGCGCTGATTCTTTTGGCAACGAAGCCTACAGCACCAAGATTCTGGAATTCATGTCGCAAGGAATTCCGGTCATCGCCTCGCGCACGAAGATCGATACGTTTTATTTCAACGACGACATTGTGAGTTTCTTTCGATCGGGCGATGCCGAAGATCTCGCGCAAAAGATCCTTGCCGTCGCGCGGGACTCCGGCTTGCGGGACTCACTGGTTCGAAACGCCCGCGAGTACGTCGTACGCAACAACTGGCAGACCAAAAAGCAGGACTACCTGCAACTCGTCGATTCACTGTCCGCCTCCACTGAGCGTAACGGACACATCTCATTGCCGGCGTCGCGTCCCGCCGTGATCAAGGAAGAAGCCGCGGACGTCGCGCTCACCCCATGACCTCGATCCTGGTGAAAGACGCGCACCCGAAGCCGGCGCCCGATGTGATCGAGCAGAGTCTCGCCGCCGTGCAGAAGTGGGTCGAGGACCGCGATTACAAAGGATACGATCCCGGCGATGGCCTTACTTCGTTTCTGCGTCCGCTCACCTTTGGCAGCATTTTCGCGGAACGGATTCTTCAACAGGCCATTTGGAAATCTCCCTGGAATGTCCGCCCACTTGTCGGCGTCAAGCCGCTCGACTCCACCAAAGGCCGCGGCTTCATGGCCTGGGGTTATCTCCATTTGTTCAAGGTGATGGGCGAACCGATTTGGCGCGACAAAGCGTTTGCGTGTCTCGACTGGCTGCGCGCGCACAAGACTTCCGCCTCGCCGTTTTACTGCTGGGGCAATCACTTCGATTTTTCCAGCCGCAGCGGCCGCATTCCCGCGCACCAACCGACGATCGTGTGGTCGGGCCTCATCGGCCAGGCGTTCCTCGAAGCCTACGAGCAAACTCAGGAGCCGCGCTTCCTCGAAGTCGCGTGCAGCATTTGCGATTGGATACTTCAGTTGCCGCGCGAAGAGACGGCCGCCGGCTATTGCATCAGCTACGTTCCGTTCGCGCAGTTCTCCATTCACAATTCCAACATGCTCGGCGCGGCCATGCTGGCCCGAACCTGGAAACATGTTGGCAAGCCGGAATACCTCGCCGCCGCCCAGGCCGCCATGCTCTACAGTTGTTCGCGCCAGATGAACGACGGCTCCTGGTGGTATGGCGAACATCCCAAGTATCGTTGGATCGATAATTTCCACACCGCTTACAACCTCGACTGCCTCAAGCGCTACCTTCAGAGCACTGGCGAAACACGATTCCAGGAACAGCTCGATCGAGGGCATGAGTATTTCGTGCGGACCTTTTTCGAGGAATCCGGTTGCCCGCGCTACTACGACAACAAGACCTATCCCATCGACATCCAGTGCGCCGCGCAGGCCATCGACACGCTTTGCTTTTTCTCCGAGGAACATCCCGAAGATCTGGTGCTCGCGGAAAAAGTGGCGCGCTGGACTATTGAAAACATGCAGGACCTCACCGGCTACTTTCACTATCGGAAGTACCCCATGCTCACTTCGAAGACGCCTTATTTCCACTGGGGCCAGGCCACCATGTTCAAGGCCCTGGCCCATTTGCGTTTGAAGTCCAGCCTCGTTGTTGAAGATTCCGCTGCCCTCTGCGCCCCTGCGTCTCTGCGGTAAATTCAGGATGCTTTCGTACGTTCTCATCACTCCCGCTCGTAACGAAGCGGATCTGATCGAAGCGACCATTCGCTCCGTCATCGCGCAGACCGTCCGCCCGCTGCGTTGGATCATCGTGAGCGATGGATCGACGGACGGCACGGACGACATCGTGAAGCGTTACGCCGCCGAGCATCCGTGGATTGAATTGCTCCGCATGCCCGAGCGCCGCGACCGGCAATTCGCCGCCAAAGCCCATGCTTTTAACGCCGGCTACGCTCGCCTCAAGGAATGGGAAACTCTTCCGACTTCGTCATCCGTCATTCGTCATCCGTCGTTTGATCTGATTGGCAATCTGGACGCGGACATTACTTTCGATCCCGATTACTACGCATTCCTCCTCGCCCGCTTCGCTGAGCGTCCGCGCCTCGGTGTCGTCGGCACTCCGTTCGTGGAGGATTTCGATCGGCCGGATGCTCACACCTACGATCACGAGAACGCCAACATCAATCACGTCTCCGGCGCCGTGCAGTTTTTCCGGCGCGCGTGCTTCGAACAAGTGGGCGGCTACATCCCGGTGAAAGGTGGCGCGATCGATTGGATCGCCGTCACCACCGCGCGCATGAAAGGCTGGGAAACCCGCACCTTCACGGACAAGGTTTGCTTTCACCATCGCAAGCTCGGCACCGGCACGGGCGTGAACGGGGCGCTGCGCATGCGCTTCCATTATGGTCGCAAGGCTTACTACGTCGGCGGCCATCCACTCTGGGAAATCTCGCGCGGTATTTTCGCCATGCGCCGAAAGCCACTGATCTTCGGCGGCGCATTCTTCATCGCCGGTTATGTGTGGGCCGCCGTGTGCCGTATCCCACGACCTGTTTCCGACGAATTGATCAAGTTCCATCGCGGCGAACAGATGACGCGTTTCCGAAAAGTTTTCCAACGGAGCCAATCGCTTCATCCCAAACCTGCGGCAGCCAACCTTTCTTGATGAGCAAAGAAGCAATAACGAACGGCGATTCCGCGAATTCTGCACCGCAGTGGCGCGTGGTCATGCGCCGCCCCGTGCGCGTTGTCGCTGTTCACGACGAGGAGTGGATTGAAGGAGAGCCGGTTCCGAATCCGGAAGTATTCGTCCAGCAATTGCGGCAGGAGAAACAGGTTCCGCACCTCTTTACGTTTGTTCGTCCGTTGCCTCATCGCGAGCCTTCCCATCCGTTTCATATCGAGTGGGACAATGTCGCGGTGGCCGAACTTTCAGCGGGCTACAATCCGTGGTGGGAATCGTTGCCCCAGGAAACACGCAAGAATGTTCGGCGAGCCGGACGTCGCGGCGTCGCCGTCGAGCGCCTCACATTCGACGACAAGTCGGTGCGCGGCATCAGCAACATTTACAACGAGACGCCCATTCGCCAGGGCCGCAAGTTTTGGCACTACGGCAAGAGCCTCGACCGGGTGAAAGCCGAAAACGCCACTTACCGGGATCGAAGCGAATTTATCGGCGCTTTTTTCCACGGCGAACTGATCGGTTTCATCAAGCTCGTGCGAGTGAATGGCCTCTCCCGCATCATGCAAATCGTTTCGCTCGAAGCCCACTTCGATAAGCGGCCGACCAACGCATTGCTCGCCAAAGCCGTGGAGATTTGCTGCGAGAACAAAGCGACTCACCTGATCTACGGGAAGTTCGTTTACGGCACCAAGGAGAACAGCCCCGTCACGGAGTTCAAGCGCCGCAACGGCTTTGAGCGATTGAACTTTCCGCGCTATTACGTTCCCGTCACTGGTATGGGCGCCCTGGCCCTTCGCTGCGGATTGCACCGTGGGTTGGCTTCCATGATGCCGGAGAAAATCGTGGACATGTTCCTCGCCACGCGAGCCGCGATTTACCGCCGCCGCTTTACGCGGCAAAACACGGTCCCGGTCATCGGCCAGCCAATCGTTGCTGGCCTTTCTTCACCTGCTTCGCAGAGCGAACATTGACACACGCGTGTCTCTTTTGAAATCTTCCGCAGCTTTTCGCCGGTGTAGCTTAACGCTAGAGCAGCTGACTTGTATTCAGCAGATGGAGTGTTCAATTCCTCCCGCCGGCTCCAGTTTTCTTCCGTCAACCGTCCTGTTTTTTTAATCTCTTGTCTGGCATCGCTGGCATAATTGGAGCGGGTTCTCCCCAAGAAACCGAAAACTTGTTGCAACACCTGCTGCAACGGATGGAGCACCGGCGGAGTGGTTCTTCGCTCACTCATACCGATGCTTCCTTGCGCGCATTCGTTGGCTGCACGGGAAAGGAACAACATGGATCCGTTCTCACTTGGAATGCGAGCCGTGACATCGGCTGTCTGATTTCAGGCGATCCATTTTTCGATGACACTTCGGAAGCAGTCGCGCCCACTTTCGTGCAGCGGTACGAAGAACGAGGTCTGGAATCGTTGCTCCTGTTGCAAGGCTGGTTTCACGGCGTGCTGCTCGATCTCCGGCAGCGTCGCCTCGTTCTCTTCAACGATCGCTTTGGCCTGGGACATTTGTACCTGCACCAATCTGGGGGGCAGACCCTGTTCTCATCCGAAGCCAAGTCCCTGCTCGCGGTGCTGCCGCAATCTCGCCGGCTCGACCCGCAGGGTCTCTCGGAGTGGTTGAGTTGCGGATGTGTCTTGCAGAATCGCACTTTATTTTCGGGAATCTCTCTTCTGCCGCCGGGATCAGCCTGGATATTTTCGCCCGATGGCGTCGCACGCCGCCGCTATTTTGATCCTGCCACTTGGGAATCCCAGTCACCTCTTTCCCCCGATGCGTACGAGCAACGCTTTGCGGAAATCTTCCCGCAGGCACTTCGACGGTCCTTGCGCGGCTCTGATCCGATTGCCATGTCTCTCACCGGCGGGCTGGATGGCCGAATGATCATGGCGTGGGATCGATCGAGACCCGGCGCGCTCCCTTGCTATACTTTCAACGGGCCTCATCGCGACTGTGCGGATGCACGGATCGCGCGGCGCATCGCTAAAATCTGCGGCCAAAGTCATCAGGACATTCCGGTCGGCGATGAATTTCTGGCGGAGTTCTCTCAGTTGGCCGAACAGTCTGTTTTCATTAGTGATGGTGCGATGGATGTCACCGGCGCGGCGGAGCTTTACGCTAATCGTCTCGCCCGCGAGTTCGCTCCGGTTCGGCTCACCGGAAATTACGGCTCCGAAATGATTCGCCGTCACGTTGCCTTCAAACCGCGCCGGCTCGCCGCCGGGTTGTTTGCCCCGGAGATTGAAGAACATGCTCGAGCCGCTGCCACGACTTACGCTGAAGAGGCTCGTGGGCACGCGCTCTCCTTCATCGCTTTCAAGCAAGTCCCCTGGCACCATTTCGCTCGCTTCGCCGTGGAACGATCTCAGATAAAGGTCCGTTCGCCGTTCCTCGATCACGATCTGGTTGCGCTCAGTTTCCAGGCGCCGCCTGAATCCGCCACGAGCCTCGAACCGTCGCTCCGGCTCATCGCCAAGGGGGATCCTCAATTGGCCCGCATTCCCACGGATCGCGGCGTCACCTGGCCACCGCCGGGACGGACCGTCAATCGGTTGCGCCGCGCGTTCCATGATTACGTGGCGAAGGCGGAATACGCTTACGACTACGGCATGCCTGATTGGCTCGCGCGCATGGATCGCTCGGTTTCTCGCCTGCATCTGGAGAAATTATTTTTGGGACGGCAGAAATTTTGCCATTTTCGTTCGTGGTATCGGGGTCCTCTCGCGGATTGCGTGAGAGAGGTCTTGTTCGATGCTCGTGCGCGAAGCCGATCTTATCTCGCCCCGAGCGCTATCGAGAATGCGGTCGGCACACATCTGCGCGCGGACGGGAACCGCACCATCGAGTTGCACAAACTTCTTTCCCTCGAATTGATCCACCGCACCTTGCTATGCGCGCCTGAAATGAATCTGAGAATCAGCGCCCGTTCAGTGGCAACAGTCGCGAGTACTGACACACTGGTTCACTAATCATTTGGTTCACCCCTTTCGCGCGGGCCCTTTCTCATCACGCTTTGGCTCTGCCATCCGCCATCTGCATGCTGATTTCTGTCTTCTCCCCGATGCTCTCCCACATCACCATTTGCATCTGCACCTGCGGCCGGCCCGCGATGCTGGAGCGATTGCTTCGGGACATCGAGA